>DAHUXF010000308.1 GCA_027307295.1 Acidobacteriaceae bacterium | reverse complement strand
AGCAGGTCGCGCTTATTGGGGGCCAAAGCGCCAATACCGCCTATCTGGATTCCAATGGAACTGAAGTTGGCAAAGCCGCAGAGAGCAAAAGTGGCAATAGTAACCGAGCGCGGATCAAGAGCATTTTTGATCACGCCCAGATCATGGTACGCCACCAGTTCATTCAGGACGGTGCGCGTGCCAAGCAGTCCTCCGACGGCCCCGCAATCCTTGCCGGGAACACCGATGAGCCATGCTGCCGGAGCAAAAATGAAACTCAGGACCTTCTGAATACTCTCCGGAAAAAAGCCGACGTGGGAGTGCGTCCAGCCCATAACTCCATTCACCAAAGCGATCAGAGCCAGAAATGAGATGAGCATGATGGCAACGTTAAACGCCAACTGGCCGCCATCAATGGTTCCGCGGACGATAGCGCCGATGATGTTTGCCTCTTTATGAGCGCCCTCCGCCGCTATCTCAACCGTCCGCGCAGTTTTGGGCTGCTCAGTTTCCGGAACCAGCATCTTTGCCATCAGGATGGTGCCGGGGGCCGTCATGATGACGGCCGCCAACAGGTTCTCAGGTTTAATTCCAAAGCCGATATAGGCCGCCATAATGCCGCCGGAAACGTGGGCCATGCCCGCCGTCATGATGGTCATGAGCTCAGATCTGGTGCAATCAGGAAGCAATGGCCGAATGGTAAGAGGGGCTTCCGTCTGGCCCATAAAAATGGACGCAGCCACGTTTAGCGACTCTGCTCCGCTTACACCCATAAGACGATTCATGACCCAGGCCATGCCTTTGATGATCAACTGCATCACGCCCAGGTGATAGAGCAGTGCGAAGAACGCCGAAACAAAGATGATGGCCGGCAAAATCTGGAACGCGAAGATAAATCCCAGTTGCGATGTGCCCTCAGGAATAAACGGCAGCTTCACGTTTGGATCAGCGGGAAATCCCAGGTTTCCAAAGACAAATGTAGAACCGCTGAAAGAATAGGCCAGAAGCTTATTGACCACAGCTCCAGCGGATTGCAATACCTGCTGGCCCTGCGGGAACCGTAAAATGGTGAAGGCAAAAAGGAATTGCAGACTCAGCCCCCATAACACTGTTTTTAAGCGTATAGAGCGCCGGTTGGTGGAGCACAGATAAGCGATGGACAGAAAGACGGCGATGCCCAGCAAGCCCGCAAATCGTGACATTAGGTCCTTTTTCAGCAGGAAATGAAGCTGTCTTTGGAAAGACTGTCCATTGTAGCCGGAATGTCAAGCCACGCAAGGGTGGCTAAAATTTGGTAGTAGTCAATTTGAAAGGTGACGCCCTGAGTTTCTCCGCAATAACTCAATTCCGAGACCTACTAAAAGATAGATGAAAGCATTCAGCAGGATGAACCAGTAGTACTTGAGCGGGAAGTGCCGCAGCAATGAGGCAGGGGCCGTGATTTCAATGATGGCCCAAAGCTCGCGCCCGAATGCAATTGGCTTAGCCTTGGCCATTACAAATAAAGTCCAACCACATGCCACGATAAAGCCGGCAAGTGACCAAAGAGCGAGTCTACGCTTCACAGGACTTCCTCCCTGATCCCTGATTCTACTCCGTTTTGATGGAGAGAGATTTGAAACTGCCGCTACTAAAACTTACCTTCAAATGCCGCCACGGCTTTTTCCAGTTCCCATTGCATGCGTGCCTTTTCACTCGCGGCAAGCAGGCGCGCGCAAGCAGCAGAGACTTTGCCGGCAAGCGGGTTCTCCTGCCCACATACGGAGTTTCTGTCTGCTTCCCGTAGCCCTTCACCGGCCAAGAAGCTGTAGGCCAGGCTGGCCCGCGCAAATTTCTTAAGCTCAAGATAGCTCAGGTTGTAAGTTTCTGCGGCACGCTCGTATTCCTGGGTAATGTCGGCGCGCGCGACACCGGGATCGTCCGTGGCCAGTGTAACCGGTACGCCGAACTTCAGATATATGGGCAGAGGATGGCGGGCGCCACGGACCTCAAGGATTACATCATTGCTGGTAAGGCAGACTTCAACCAGAATGCCCTCCGTCGCCATCTTTTTCAGCAGCTCAAATGGATCATGCTCCCGCATCACGTCCACGCCATGCCCAATGCGCTGGGCGTGGCCGCGCTCTATGGAAGCCCTCACATGGAACAACTCTTCCGGAGGGACCAACTGAGGAGTAAGTTCACCCGCATGCAGCGTGATATGCACCTTGGGATAGATGGAATGCAAGAAATCCAACATCTGCATATGCAGGTTGAAATCATGGATAGACAGGTAATTGTCTTCAGGCATCACCAGATTCAGGCCCACCACACGGCGGTCTTTGGCTGCCATTTCAAAGCCGGCAAGAATCTGAGGGAAGACCATCTCTTTCTTAAGCCCACGCGAAACCTGATAGAGATAACGCACCGTAACCGCACAGCCAGGGTCCGGTTGGGGCTGGTCACAGTGCATTTCTTCATTTTCTTTTTTTTCAGCTTCATCCAGGGAACGGGCTGCATCGCTGATGATCTGGGACAAGCCACCCGACAGCAACTGGTCGCGCATCTTGCTTAGATCATCATTCCACCCAAGCGAGGCCCCCAGACTGGCCGCTGCGCCCCTGTCCGGGTTGAACATTAACTCCAGATAAAGAAGATGGCCCTGGGCTGCGCGGGACCGGGCTTCCGCCAGCATTTCCGGGGTGTGCCGGTCAGCAACAGCGCTGACTTTACTGAACACGGCAAAAAAATGATCATGCCCGGATTCACCATTGCGGCTGCCCTGGCGCATGGAGAGCGTATCCAGGGCGCGCTCATAGAACGCTGCGTCAAGCAAAGCTGAACTGGCTGGAGGTTTGTCTTTCATATCGCAGGGCGGGTCAGAGAATGCCAGGGTGATACGATCAATGCACAGTCCATCCTGCGCAGCCCACTTCACGTAACTCTCCGCATAGACCGCGCCTGAGAGATGAATGTGAAGATCTGCCCCCTTGGGCATCTGTTGCAGGAAAGCGTGCAGAAGCAGGGGTTGGGTGCGTATAGACTCGAAATAGCGTGCCGTCTTCTTCTCGCCGGTGTCCGTGACGACCCTGGTTTTTTGCGGCCAGGCCGATGAGTAAAACGCAAACAGAAAAAATGCAAACAAGAAAAGGCGGAATCTCCGCACCGGGGCACAAGACAGCATGAAACGAACTATAGCATTACAATTTGTATTCTGAAACAGCGCGGAACGGCGCATTCCACTAGAAAGGGCTTAGGCAAAGCGCCATCATGAGCAACAGTGACGAGTTTACACAGGTAGAATTCGCGGCAAAATTTATTTCTTCGCAAAGCACGATCAAACCGCTGGTGGCGATCGTGCTGGGGTCAGGCCTGGGAGGATTTGCTGACGAACTGACTGACGTTGTCCGGATCAGCTATGGCGAAATCCCGCATTTTGTACGCTCCACGGCCGTTGGACACGCCGGACAGCTCGTGCTCGGGAACATTGGCGCATGGCCGGTGGTGATCATGCAGGGCCGGACGCATTTATATGAGGGCTATCCGGTGCAGAGCGTGGTGTTTCCCCTGCGCGTCTTTGCGCGTATGGGAGTCCGCGCTGCCATTCTTACGAATGCCGCTGGAGGCATCAATCTTCAATATGGCCAGGGCCGGCTCGTGCTGATCAAAGACCATATCAACTTTCAGGGACAGAACCCGCTGGTGGGAACAGAAGACCTGCGCTTTGGGCCGCGTTTCATTGACATGACGGAAGCCTATTCCAAGCGGTATCGCCAGCTCGCCCTGGAAGCCGGCAAGCGTCTGGGATTGGAACTGGCGGAAGGCGTTTACCTTGCGCTGCTGGGACCGAGCTATGAAACACCGGCGGAAATCAGCTTCTTCCGCACCATTGGCGCAGACTTGGTTGGCATGTCCACGGTGCCGGAAGTGATTGCCGCCCGGCAGATGGGAATCAACGTGCTGGCAATTTCCTGCGTGACCAATATGGCAGCGGGCACCACGGACGCTCCAATTCAACATGAAGAAGTACTGGAGATTGGACGGAAAATTTCCGGACAGTTCACAGCGTTGCTGCGTGACGTGGTCCCGTTGATTGCCCAGGATGCAGCCAAAGGCTGACGCCAGGAGGTCGCCGTCATCGGAAATTCTCCTACTCAGCTTTACCGGCTGTCGCCGATAATTCGATGCACCAGCGGGCGCGTCTGGACCACTGGATCAACTTCAATCCGGCAGCTTTGCAATATCA
>DAHUXF010000307.1 GCA_027307295.1 Acidobacteriaceae bacterium | reverse complement strand
CACCGCCAGGGCGTCGTCCATCAACCGCGCGGCGTCGCGCTGCACCTTGAAGCCGCCCAGGCGACGCACCGACTGCGGCGTCAGGCCGACATGTCCCATCACCGGAATGTCGGCCGCGGCGACCGCGGCCAGCGCGGTTGCACTTCGCACGCCGCCTTCCAGCTTCACGGCCTCAGCGCCCGATTCCTTCACAAATCGCAGCGCGTTGTGAACGCCCTCTTTTTCGTCTTCGTGATAAGCCCCAAAAGGCATATCCGCAATCACCATGGCGGATTTCACAGCCCGGCGTACGGCGCGGGTGTGATGGAGCATTTCGTCCATGGTTACGGCCAGCGTGTTGTCATAGCCCAGGACCACCTGGGCCAGTGAGTCGCCTACCAGAATCATGTCAATGCCGGCCTGGTCCACCAGGCGGGACGTTGCATAGTCATAGGCGGTCAGGCATGTGATGGGAACATGCCGCTGTTTCTTTTCGTGAATTGTAGTAACGGTAACCTTGCGGGCAGAAGAAGGCTGCCCCTGGTTAAAGGATGTAACGCTCATATTGCCTCCAGTGCAGTTCGGAAACCCGATACCGCCTGTTGCTGCATGAGATGCAACGCGCCCTATTCTAGTCGCAAGAGATTAGGCTGGCTAGCAGAAAATTCCGGGTGCTGAAAATTCTAGAATGCAGAAAAATCCCGGTGCCTGTCTGGCCCTGTGGCCTTACCTGAGCCTTCGGTGACCGCTGCTTCACTGCTATTTTCGAATTACCAGCGCCGGAAAGGGTAGCAATTCAAAGCACCTCGCCAAAGGTTTTTGTTGCAAACAAAGGCTTAAAGGCCGTTTACTCGCAGCCGTTTCCAGGACTCCAGAGACTTAACTTCCTTACTCCCCAAGTTCTGCCGAAGATTGTTCGTCTTGGCTTGTGTGACGGAGGCTATACGGAATGCCTGGTTAGATTTTTGTGATTTAATTGTCAGGATGCAACTGGCTGAGATTAGGCCGCGCCCGGTGGTTGGGGTGATCGTAGTCATAAGCGGCCTGGCTGTGTCATTTCTGCTATGGCTCTTGTACGTGCATCATGCATCGGCTGACTACAGCGGGCGCTGGATGTTTTTGCCGGCCCTCAACGCGATTCTGAACGGGCTATGCGCAATTGCGCTCTGCGTGGGACTGTATTTCATCAAGCATCACAACCGGGAAGCACATCGCGCGAGCATGCTGCTGGCCTTCGCGTTCTCATCTGTTTTTCTCGTCAGCTATATCGTGAACCATGCGTTGCACGGTGACACGATCTTTCCCGGCCACGGCACCGTACGCAAGTTATACCTTTCAGTTTTAGCCAGCCATATCATCCTCTCCATCGTCGCGTTGCCCATGGTGCTGACGACGTTCTTTTTCTCGCTGACAGGCCGGTTCGCGATGCACCGCCGCATCGCACGTCTGACGTTTCCGATCTGGCTGTACGTTTCTGTCACAGGTGTGGTGGTTTTCGTCTTCCTCAGAGCGTACGCATATTAGATCTGCGATCTTGGTAGTTTTGCGTTTCTTATGGGGTACAGCTTTTGGGTTCTCGAGACTCAAGAACCCACTCGTGCATTTTGTCAGACGTTCGCCGCGCCGGTGGATCCCAGCGGCAGGAAATATTGCGTCCCGCGGATGGGTTCGCTCACGCGGCGCAGCAGCTCCTGGAGATCATTGTGGCGCTCCACAAAGTCGATATCGTTGGTATTCACCACCAGCAGGTCTGACGACGTGTAATGAAAAAAGAAGTGCTCATAGGCTTTGACCACTTCTTCAATGTAGTCGTCGCTCACGGCGGTTTCACCAGGTTGGTTTTTCTTGCGCAGGCGTTTCTTCAGCACATCGGGCGAGGCCTGAAGATAAATCACCAGATCGGGCACGCGGAGCTGCTGCCGGAAGAGCTGATAATAGCGGTTATAGACCTCAAGCTCCGCGTCGCTGAGGTTGATGTAAGCGAAGATTTTGTCTTTTTCAAAGATATAGTCGGCCACCACGGTTTTGCGCGAGCCTGGCCCCACTTCCAGCCGCTGAAGCTGCTCAAACCGCCGGACCAGAAAAGCGAACTGGGCCTGAAAACCCGCGCCGCGCTCGCCTTCATAAAAGGCGCGCAGAAAAGGATTGTCTTCCGGCTCAATCACGCGCTGGGCGTTGAGGCGGTCCGCAATCACGTTGGCCAGTGTGCTCTTGCCGACGCGTATGGGGCCTTCTACTGCAATATATTGTGGCGGTTCAAAAAGCTTGGCCATGGGGCTATAAGTTGCCGACTGGCCGAAGAATATATCGGCGCGTGCCCGCTGGCAATGTGCAATCAGTTAACATTCTGTGGAAAGCGAACAAATGTTTTACGATTGAGTCCTTTGCTGCGTTGGACTTGGGCGCTCGAACTTAATTGGGCTAAAAAATTCAGGTCCCGCGCACTCCCAAAGCGCCAACCAGCAACAGCTTAGAATTTGAATCGGAATTCCAAAGTACTGTTTTATTGAATCCATAGCATTGCTTTTTCCCCTTATCACATTTGCTTCGGTCGCAGCGGCAGCCAGTTACGCCGGATATGCCTCTATGGCCCCTGGTGCACAGCTCTACGGACGCACAGTCACGCACGGCGACGACCCCGGCCAGATGGCGCTTACCTATGACGATGGCCCGAACGATCCGCATACGCTGCGGTTGCTGGAGCTTCTGGCGAAGCACAATGCCCGAGCCACATTTTTTCTGATTGGCCGCTATGTGCGCCAACGGCCAGACATTGCCCGCGCCATTCAAGCCGCTGGACATGAAATTGGCAATCACACCTTTACCCATCCCAACCTGATTTTTCTCTCTGCGCGAAAACTGCGGCAGGAGTTGGACGACTGCAACAAAGCGCTGGAAGACACGCTTGGCGCAAAGCCGCGTCTGTTTCGTCCTCCATTTGGCGGCCGCCGGCCCAATGTGCTCAGGACGGCCCGCGCACTCGGCATGACTCCCATCATGTGGTCAATCACAGGCTTTGACTGGAGCGCCAAATCTCCGGGGTATGTGATTGGCAAGGTCACCCGGCAGGTTGATTCGCACAATGGAAAGCACGGAGAGATTATCCTTCTGCATGACGGCGGGCATCTTGCCTTTGGCGCAGACCGCAGCCACACCGTTACAGCCACACAGCGTTTGCTGGAAATGTATGCAGGCAAAGAGTTTGTTTCAGTTTCATGGCTCAAGGGTTTCGTGGCTGAAACCCTGATGACAGAAAGGGATTAAGGTGATTTTATGCCTGCGCGGCCAGGCGGTAGCTCATATAATTCTTTATGTGCGTCATTTCCGTCGCGTAGTCTGCATAATCGTGCTGTTGGGGTTTGCCTGCGTCCTGCATGCCTCAATTCCTGCGGCTAGCAATGCTGGCAGATTGTATCGTGCCTCAGCTCCCCAGTTTGAAAGTATTTCATCTCCAAGCCGCAGCCATCTGGTTCCTTTCCTTACGGCCACGCCCGCAGACATCTCATTTTACGATCAGTTTTATCCCGCACATGTAAGTCACGAGCTGAGGCCCCGGACAGGCGTTCTGCACAAGCTCACGAGCCTGATCAAACGCGCTGTTAGAAGGTAAGCTTCACTCCGAACTGGGCGGCAAAGGGCATGCCTACGGTTGTTCCTGGCCCAAAGAAATCTCCCAGTGCGCCGGCTGGGCTGCGCAAGTCGCTCAAGCTGGTAATGGGCCGCATGGCGGAACATCTGGCATTTAAGCAAATGTGCGTCACATTGCCCGCCTGGACTTCTGCTGCCGGTACGGGCAGCGCTCCAATATCTGTGACGTAGTTGTTGCCGGGATTCTCCCGGTTCAGCAGGTTAAAAAATTCCACAAATGGCTTGAGTGAGGCGCGTTCACCCAGCTTGAAATTCCGGCCCACGCGCATGTCAATCTGGCCAAAGGGAGTGCCGCGAAGCTGATCGAGTGTGGTCTGCTTTCCGTTGATGACAGCCCGGTCATTGGACACGCCGTCACCGTTGATGTCCACCTTTGTGCTCAGCGTATATGGACGCGCGCTTTCAAATTGCGAGAGTATGCTGACTTCAAACGCTCCGGGCAGATGCAGAGTCCCAGCCAGCACAACGCGATGGCGTACATCCTCTCCCGACGGGCCATGATCGCCGGGGCCAAAAGGGTCAGTCACGCTGGTGACGCCATTCACGTAGTCAAACAACTCGCCTACGTTCGCGCCCCAGGTAGTTGC
>DAHUXF010000306.1 GCA_027307295.1 Acidobacteriaceae bacterium | reverse complement strand
GTCTCTTTGGAGATGTGGTTGGCAAGATTGTCGCTGTCGCCATACATTCCAAATTGTCCGATCAGTCCCACCGCCTTGGATTGGTCAAGATTTTTGATATTGATCTCAACGGCCAGCACCTTGGCCCCTGTAAACGCCGATTCCACTTCCGGAGGCAACGGATACAGGCTCTTATCGCCCACGTGGATTGAGCCTACAAGGTAAACCGTAGTCGTAGGAGATGTTGCTTTCCACATCAAGAAACGGCGTGGCCTGGTCTGCGTTTGTTGGGCCACCTGCGCCTGAGCAACGCCCAGCAAAGCTATCAAAACCAGCCAGACTCTCAAAAAACGAGACCGCTGCAACATGGAACTCTCCTTGGTCTAACAGATCAATGGTCTAGCAGATCAATGATCTAACAGATCAACGGTCTAACAGATCAACGACCGGACAGATCAGCAAAACAAAGGAAATTATATCGTTAGTATTGTGATGCAATGCGGACCCTTAGGGCCGTGTACTTCAGCGTGGGGATGCATTCTCTCAATCCTAATTTCACATGCTGAGAGCGCTGAAATTTTGAGTGTGATAAAATCCGCGATCCATAGGCGCGGCAGCAAGGAATGAACGATGACATCAACTTTTGCCCTTAATACTTCGGATGGTCAGGAATGTTTTGTCTATCGCTGGCTTCCACAGGGGGCGCCCAAAGGCGTGGTGCAGATTGCGCATGGCCTTGCCGAACACGCTGGACGGTATGCCCGGCTGGCCGCAGAGTTGAATGCTGCCGGGTATGCGGTGTACGCGAATGATCATCGTGGCCATGGCAGAACAGCCAGATCAAAACAGAATCTCGGCTTTTTCTCGCAGAGCGATGGCTGGAACAAATGCGTGGACGACATGTGGCGGCTCAACCAGCGTATCGTCGAGGAACATCCTGATGTTCCAGTGATCCTGCTGGGACACTCCATGGGCTCAACTCTGGCCGAGCAATTCATAGGCGACCATGGCGGGTCGCTGGCTGGCGTTGTTTTGTCCGGCGCAAATGGCAAGCCTACTGCGATGGCTGCCCTGGGAAGAATGATCACACGGGCAGAAAGGTGGCGGCTCGGCGGGCGCGGACACAGTCAATTAATAAATTCGCTGACCTTTGCGGCTTTCAACAAAAGGTTTGCGCCGGCCCGCACGCCCTTCGACTGGCTCTCACGCGATCCCGCTGAAGTGGACAAATATATCGCCGATCCACTCTGCGGGTTTTCCGCCAGCGTGCAGCTCTGGATTGATTTGCTGGGTGGCTGGCAAAACGTTTCTACGGCGGCGCATCGCAACCGCATTCCCAAGACCTTGCCGGTGTACTTGATTGCGGGTGACTGTGATCCAGTGGGTGGCAATACTCGGCAGCTTGAACCGTGGATAGCTGAGTATCGCGCAGATGGGATCAACGACCTGCAGCACCGTTTTTATCCGGGCGCGCGGCATGAACTGTTTAACGAGATCAATCGTGGCGAGGTAATAGCTGATCTGCTGGGCTGGCTCAATCGGGTGGCCACGGCCAACGCGACCATAAAGTCCGGCGATTGTCTGAGATAATCCCCTGGCTTGTCCTCCATTTTATGGCTGCACAATCATTGCTTCAGGCGTTTTTATTACAATATGTACTGGGAGGATTCAGGCCGTCGCCTGCAAGCCATGCGGTCATGTGCCTGGTTCGTTTGGGTGGCCTGCGCCATCTAATGTGTTAGGCTTTACTTTGTGTAACTTGCCTACATTGCAGAGCATCTCTAAAGGGAAAACCACACTTGATAGGAAAAGCATTAGCCAAGGTTTTTGGCACCAGTAATGAGCGGGAGATCAAGCGGTTACGTCCGCTGGTGGACCAGATCAATGCCCTGGAGCCACAAATGCAGCAGCTTACGGACGATCAGCTGCGGGCCAAGACAGCCGAGTTCCGGGCGCTTATCAAGACCCGGCTGGCCGGCGTGGACGCGGAGATTTCCCGGCTGAGCGCTGGGTCGCCCGACGAGCCTGGCGGCCAGAACACGCGCGAACAGATGGAAGAGCTGAACAAGCGCCGCCTGGAGGCCCGGAACCAGTCACTGGATGAAATCCTGCCGGAAGCGTTTGCGGTAGCGCGCGAAGGCGGCCGCCGCATTCTGAACATGCGCCACTTTGATGTGCAGTTGATCGGCGGCATTGTCCTGCACCAGGGCAAGATTTCAGAAATGAAGACCGGTGAAGGTAAAACCCTGGTGGCCACCCTGCCGGTTTATCTCAACGCGCTGAGCGGAGACGGCGTCCACGTGGTAACGGTCAACGATTATCTGGCCAAGCGCGACTCCGAGTGGATGGGCAAACTCTATCGCTTCCTGGGGCTGAGCGTAGGGGTGATTGTTCACGATCTGGACGACGACGAGCGGCGCGAAGCTTATGCCGCTGACGTGACCTACGGCACTAATAACGAGTTCGGTTTCGACTACCTGCGCGACAACATGAAATTTGACCTGAAGGAATGCGTGCAGCGCGGGCACAACTTCGGCATTGTGGATGAAGTTGACTCCATTCTGATTGATGAAGCCAGAACGCCGCTGATTATCAGCGGCCAGAGCGATGAATCAACGGACAAATACGACAAGGCTAATCGTGTGGTCCCGCACCTTGTGAAAGGCGAGGAAATTGAGAAGCCGCCGGGAGAGCCCAAGGAATATACAGGTGACTTTGTGGTGGATGAAAAACACAAAAACACCATGATTACCGACCAGGGCTGGGAGAAAGCGGAGCGGCTCTTGGGGATTGACAACATTGCCGATCCGGAAAACTGGGCCATGAAGCACCACGTTGAGACCGCCGTGAAGGCCCATTCCATGTATCGCCGTGATGTGGAGTACGTGGTGAAAGACGGCGAAGTCATCATTGTGGATGAGTTCACCGGACGCCTCATGCCGGGACGCCGCTGGTCCGATGGGTTGCACCAGGCGATAGAAGCCAAAGAAGGCGTAAAGATTGAGCGCGAAACGCAGACGCTGGCCACCATCACCTTCCAGAATTATTTTCGTATGTATAAGAAGCTGGCCGGCATGACGGGCACAGCGGAAACTGAAGCTGCCGAGTTCGATAAAATTTACAAGCTCCAGGTAGTGGTGATTCCCACCAACCGCACCATGCTTCGCCAGGAAAACCCTGACATCGTCTATCGTACAGAGAAAGAAAAGTATTACGCGGTGGCGGATGAGGTGCAGAAGATCAGCGTAGAGGGCCGTCCGGTGCTGGTGGGCACAACGTCCATTGAGAAATCAGAACGGCTGTCTGAACTGCTGAAGAAGAAGAACGTCAAGCACGTGGTGCTGAACGCCAAATACCATGAGCGCGAAGCCGAGATTGTGGCGCAGGCTGGACGCTTCAACTCCGTCACCATTGCCACAAACATGGCCGGTCGCGGCACAGACATTCTGCTGGGCGGCAATGCTGAGTTCATGGCCCGCCAGGAGATGGTGAAAAAAGGAATCGCGCAACAGTTGCGCGAAGCCGGCGGCGAAGTGGTCCTGCAGCAGGACACGTCTGACCACATTGTTTTTTATTACAACGGCATTGAATACCAGTGTCCGGCAGATAAGTGGAACGAGGCTTTCGCCAAATATAAAAAGGAAACGGACGCTGAACACGAGAAAGTTGTGTCAGTGGGCGGGCTGCATATTCTGGGCACGGAGCGGCATGAGGCCCGGCGCATCGATAACCAGTTGCGTGGACGCGCTGGCCGCCAGGGTGATCCCGGTTCGTCGCGTTTCTACCTCTCGCTGGAAGACGATCTGATGCGTATTTTCGCCAAAGCGTGGGTTTCCAACCTGCTGCAGCGGCTCGGCATGGAAGAGGGAGTGCCGATTGAGTCCAAGCTGATTTCACGCCGGATTGAGGCCGCACAGAAAGCCGTGGAAGCGCAGAATTTTGAGTCGCGCAAGCATGTTCTGGAATATGACGATGTAATGAACAAGCAGCGCGTCGCGGTGTACGGCCTGCGCCGGGAGTTGCTCTCTGGGATTGATCAAAAGGACCTGATTCTTGAAGATTACACCGCAGGCATGATTAGCGATGCCCTGGACCGCTTTGCTCCGCGCAATGTGCATGCCGATCAATGGGACATGGACGGCCTGAACAAGTATCTGCTGGAACAATTTGGCCTGGACCTGGCCAAGCAGGGAGTTGATGCCGGCCAGTTGAACCGGCAGGAGTTGGGCGATACGATTTTTGAAAAGCTCAAAGAGCTGTATGACGC
>DAHUXF010000305.1 GCA_027307295.1 Acidobacteriaceae bacterium | reverse complement strand
GCAGAAGCCGACCTTAAGCAGGCGCTTCAACTTGATCCGGAGAATGACAACGTGACTTTGCAGTACGGCAGCCTTTTATGGAAGGCCGGGCGGAGCGCGGAGGCGCGCCAGATGTATGGCACCCTGCTCAAGCGTGATGAAAAGAACCGGTACGCTCTGGAAGCGCTGGGCTATCTCTCCCGTGATGCCGGTGACAATAAGGCTGCGGAAAACTTCTTCAACCGCATGGTTGCTGCCTATCCCAATGATTACGTGCCTTACATGGCGTTGGGAGATTTGTATACGGCGACAAAGGAATATCCTAAAGCGCAGCAAAGTTATGAGACGGCCCATAAACTAGCGCCCACAAATTCACAAATTGTTGCTGGCGGTTCTAATGCAGCCATCGCGGCGGGCAAGATTGATCTGGCGGGAGAGTGGGTGAACCGCGCTACCGGCAGCATGAAGAATGATCCCCGCATCATGCGGGAGACGGAGCGCTATCTGTTCCTGAAAGGCCGGTATGCTGAGTCGGCACGGCTGGGAGAGCAGGCGGTCCAGAAGCTGCCGCATGATCGTGATGCCGCCGTTTACCTTGGCTATGACTACTACAATCTGGGCCGCTATGACGATGTGCTGGCACTTGTAAGCCGCTATGAAAGCGTATTGCCCAAAGAGGCCAACTTCCCGTTGCTGGCCGGCCACGTGCATAAGCAGAGCCAGTTGTACCAGCAATCCATTGACGACTTTTCACGCGCTCTGCAAAAAGATCCCAAAATGATTGAAGCGCTGGTGGGGCGCGGCTATGTGCGGAATGACATGCAGGATGCCCAGGCTGCCATACAGGATTTTGAGCCTGTGCTCAAATTGAATCCAGACAATGGGATCGCCCGTCTTGGCCTGGCCTTTTCTTATTTGCAGTTGCATCGCTCACGTGAGGCCCTAGAAGAAACCGACAAGGCTGAGAAATTGCTGGGCGCAATGGGCGCAACGCATCTGGCCCGCGCCAGCGCGTACCGGCAAATGAGGATTCTGGATAAAGCTGTGCAGGAGTACCGTGCCGCGCTCAAGTACTCGCCTGACGATCTGAAGCTGCATCTGGCCCTGGCGGATGCGCTCTATCATGGCCGCCACTACGGCCAGAGCATCGTGGAACTCCAGACAGCACTGGAGCTTTCACCGGACGATCCGCTGATCTATGCCAACATGGCATCAGCACACGCGCAACTGGGCCATCGCGCAGAGACGTTCCGGTATATCCAGGCGGCAGAGCGTGAGGCCGTGGACCAGTCGTCCATCCTGCTGGCCACCGGCGATGCCCTGATGACGCTGGGAGATCGTTCTGCGGCATTAGAACGCTTCAGCAGAGCGCTGGATGCGCCTGACGCCAACCGCGTTGACGTGCGCATGGAATTCGCCAAGTTGTTTGTGCGTGAGAACAAGCTTGCCGATGCCAAGCAGGAAGTAGCGCTGGCATTTGCCGAGTCGCGCATCGGAGAAGCCTCGCCCATTACAGCCGACAATCTGGTGGAGGCGGCGAACATCTTTCTGGCCGCGCATGATTTTGACCTGGCAGAACGCTACTTTGCTAAATCCAAAGACCTGGGCGCAGGAGATGACACCGTTGCCATTGGACTGGCAAACACATACATAGCGCAGGGCGACGATCGCAAGGCGGAAAAAGAGTTAGCGGCCCTGGGTAATCCAGCGGAATACCAGCAGAGCTACGATTATCAGCTTGCCTGGGCCAACATCTATACCCAACGCCATGAAACGCTGAATGCCATCTCCGCCTATGCCCACGCGAACCAGCTTGCCGCTGACGATCCCACCGCAGAGCGTGGCTTGTTACAGGAAGCAGGAGAAGAAGGCGCTCCGCTGCCGCTCCGGCAAAAACTCAGCCTGCAGAGCGACGTTGCAACCGGGGCTATTTTCGAAGATGCCACGCTTTACGAAATGGACAACAAATTTCTGGGTGCGCCGGTGCCGCCGCGTTCTTCACAAGAGACGGACGTAGGAAGCACCTTCCGTTATCATCCGCCAAATTTCTTTCCCATCAATGGTTTTGTTGGCATCCGGAATTACAGAGGCACAGTATCCATTCCCAGCCAGCTGCTCATCGTCCACCGCAACACGTATGACAAAGTGTTGAACGTTGGGACAACGCCGGTCCTTCACCTGGGCAATTCCCACATTGTGTTCAATCCTGGTCTTGAACTCACGCTGCGCAGTGACACTGAGTCTCCAGTGTTGATGAACCAGCGGTTGTTCCGCCAGTATGTTTACCTGACCACTTCACCGTTTTTTAACTGGTTGACCGTTCGTGGCAGCGCAATTCATGAAGCCGGACCGTTTACAGATCAGAACCTGCGCTCGCGTGACCTGGGCGCAAGCGTTGAATTTGAAGTGGGGCGTCCGTGGGGCAACAACGCGCTGGTGACTGGATACTCCGTGCGCGACCTGCTTTTCCGTCCGGCCATTCGTGAGTTCTTCACCACGGCCACGTGGGCCGGGGTGGAGCATAAGTTCGGCCAGAAGGTGGCCATCACGGGACTGGCAAAATTCGTACGCTCCTGGCGGGTGCAGGATCTGCAATTTGCCACGGCGCAAATTCTGGTCCCCGGCGCGCGCGTGGAATATAAGCCCAACGACCGCTGGTCTGTGGATGGTTCATTCGACTTCACGCGCGGCGAGGGCTTTCATCTTTATGACAACGTGCAAAGCGGATTCCTCATCTCGTACACCAGGCCGCTTCGACGCAGCATGAGTGACAGCAACGGGGCCATCCCCGTGGACTATCCGCTCCGGTTTTCCGTGGGATTGCAGCAGCAATCCTTCTTCAACTTCACCGGAGTAGGCAGCACCACGGCGCTCCGTCCAGTGGTGAGGATTTCAATTTTTTAATTATGCAGGCCATCGAATGAAGATTTGTCTCGTCACGGGATTTCCGCCCAGCAAGATCGTTCTCAATGAATACGGGTTTCATCTGGCCAAAGAGCTGCTGGCCGACCCGCTCATCAGTCTGACGGTCCTGGCCGACGAATATCCTGATCCGGAGCCGGAATTGCAGGAATTTGACGTGGACCGCTGCTGGCGCGTGAACCAGTTGAGCAATCACGCCAGGCTGCTGCGGACCGTCCGCGAGTGCAAGCCCGACGTGGTGTGGTTCAATCTGGTCTTCTCCAGCTTTGGCAACCGGGACAATCCTTTGGCTGCATTTTCCGGATTGACTCTTCCGGCAATGACTCGCCTGGCGGGTTTCTACACGCATGTGACCCTGCATCACCTGATGGACCACATTGATCTGGATGACGCAGGCGTGCGCAACAAATTGCTTTTCCGGACAGCCGGCAATCTGGCCACACGCATGCTTTTGATGGCGAATTCCGTTTCTGTATTGCTCCCGGCTTACCGGCGTACTTTGATTGAAAAATATCGCGGAGAAAATATTCATTTCCGCGCTCATGGAATTCTTTCTGCGCGTCCCGAATATCCGGATTTCTCCCAACGCGGCAATCCGGAGCACCGTATTCTGGCCTTTGGCAAGTGGGGCACTTACAAGCGCTGCGAAGTCCTGATTGAGGCATTTGAGGAAGAGGTATCCAGAAAAGTTCCCAATGCGAAGCTGGTGATTGCGGGTTACAACAACCCTAATTCACCGGGATACATTGAAGGGCTGCAGGAAAAGTACCGGAACCATCCCCGGATCACAGTTACGGGCTATGTGGCAGAAGAAGACATTCCGCAGCTATTTGGGTCATCCTCGTTCATCGTGATGCCCTATACCTCCGCTACGGGGGCCAGTGGCGTTGCCAATCTAGCCGCGGCCCATGGTGTCCCCATTCTCAGCTCTGACCTTCCTGATTTCCGCGAGATGGGTGATAGCGGCGGACTGGCCATCAAGTTTTATCCTGTGGGCAATAAAGCAGAGCTGGCGCGGAGCATGATTGAACTTTTGGAAAATGAGCAGGAACAGCATGAGATGGCGGAGCAGAATTTCTCTGCCGCGCTGCGCATGACCATGCCGCAGATCATCCAGCAATATGTCCGTTCTTTTGACCGGCATCAAAGGACCCGGGCGCTGGAAGCAGCTTCACGCTTTCGCCGCATCCCTGCCTGGGTGCCGTCCCGGTCCGCTATATTTCGCGCCTCGCGCTGGAACACGCGTCTGTAGCCAACACTCAGCTGATCTGCTGGATGCCCTTAGCTGTGTTTCGTTTCAGCGATGACCGCCATGGGCATGGGATAGACCCCAAGGGATCGCGCTGCGCCAATATCCAC
>DAHUXF010000304.1 GCA_027307295.1 Acidobacteriaceae bacterium | reverse complement strand
CCAGGCGTAGCGCGCCCAGATGGGGCCGGTGATCAGCACCACGGTGCAGAAGACCACGCCGACTTCCGCCGCCGTTACCGCCAGAGCATCCGCTTTAGGGCTGCGCTTCCAGAGATAGACGATGGAAGCGAGAAAGTTGACGAAAAACAGCGTAAAACCCGTGGAGGCTGCCGGGACGTGGCAATAAAAAATGCGCTGCACGTCGCCCATGGTTTCTTCCGTGGGCGCTACATACAAACCTTGGTAGGTCCCGTAGACCAGCAGGGCAGCGGAAATGAGAGAGAAGACAAAAAACAGTTTGGTTTTCATTCTGCGTTCAGCACCGTTTCAAATAGCAGGAAGCATGCGGTGGTAAAGATCACGCAGAATCCTGCCAGAAATTTCATCTGCACAACAGGAGCGCCTTCCCCCGTCAGCACCTGGCTGGTGGCCGTAACCATACTGATCACAGCGGGTACGGAGATGGGAAGCAGCAACAGCGGCAACATCAGTTCGCGATTGCGTGTTCGTATGGACATGGCGGCAAAAAAAGTGCCGTTCACCACCAACGCCCACGTCCCCAATACGGCGATCAATACCAGCTGCCACAGCGGGCCTACCGAACTAAGATTGTAAAAGACCACAAACAGCGGCGCCATCAGGCATTCCAGCAGCATGATTAAAATAAAGTTACCTAGACACTTGCCCAGAAAAAGGGCTTCCGCCGGCGCCGGAGACACTCGATAGGCATCCAGCACGCCATTGCGCAGTTCGCGTGCCCAGGACTGGTTCAGCGCCATGGTAGTGGAAAAAAGAAAGGCAATCCAGATCAATCCGCCCATCACCGGACGCGAGTCTTCGCGCTCAAAGGCAAAGCTGAAGACCACAACCACCACCAAGGCGAAGAACATCATGGAGTTGAAAACATCACGCGAGCGCCATTCCAGACGAAGGTCTTTGGTGACGTTGATCCATGTAAGGCGCGTGATCGACATGCTGCTGGCGCTGGGCATCATTTTCGTGCCTCTGGTCGTTGCGCGCCATGTTCCTGTAGACCTTGTTCCTCTAAACCTGGCATGTCGCCGCGCTCCACCAGTTCTCCATGGGAAAGCAGTATGTACTCGTCGGCAAGGTTGGTGAGCAGACCGATCTGGTGCGTGACCAGCAGGATGGTATTTCCTCCGGTACGCATGGCAGCCAGCAGTTTGGCGATTTGCAAAGCTGAATCAGGATCAACGTTGGAAAAAGGCTCGTCCAGCAGCAGCAGGCGCGGCGAATGAAAGATGGCACGCGCCAGCGAAAGCCGCTGGCGCATACCCTGTGAGTACTGGCCGACCCGGCGCGAAAGCTTTGCATCCAGCCCGACGCGCGTCATGGCCTGTATAAGAAGTTCATCTCCGGCGATGCCGTAAAGCTGCGCAAAAAACCGCAGGTTCTCCAGGCCATCCAGTTCGTCATAGAGCAGCGGGGCGTGGGCCATATAGCCCACCTGATGAAGGGCCTCTTTGTTGGGGGTCCCAAAGATGTGGATACTGCCTTCCGTCGGCTCATTGAGCCCGGCAATCATGCGCAGCAGGGTGGATTTGCCCGCGCCGTTCTCACCGCGGAGAACATAAAACCGCCCCGGCTCAAGAGTTAAAGATATCTTTCTTACGGCTGCGGTCCGGCCATAAATCTTGGAGACGTTTTCCGTCCGCACCGGCAGGGCGTCATGAGTGAGCAGGGGGCCTTAGTATCCTTTTGACTGGGGTTGAGCGGCCTGAGGCTGCACGGGCGCTCCCGGCTGCTGTTGCTGCGGAGCATACTTGGACGCGCATTTCGCCTGCAGCTCATTAGCATGAAACACGCCGTCCCGTCCGAAATTACCCATCGCCAGGGCCTGGGCGTTGTCCTTAAAAGTGTCCGGCGGAGGCTCAGAGCCTTTGTACACTACATGCAGCAATTCACCGTCTTCCACCAGGGTAAAGTCGGCGCTCGGGCCGTTGTACTTGATGGAGCCGGGCAGAACGTTGCCGGCCACGCGCAGGTTGCGGCTGTAACCCTTGTCGCCCATCGCGTGCAGTTGCTTAATGGTTACATAATAGCTCTTGCTTTCCTGCACCCCGGTATAGCCGAGATAGCCCAGGGCAATCACGATCACCGTAATGGCGACCCCGAAGCGGATATATTTTCTGGTTTGTGCTGACATGGCACTTGAAAGGTTATCCCCGCTGGGAACGCGGGTCAAGTGGTCTTATAAGATGCGTGACACAAATCACACAGGCATTCTTCGGCGCGTATAATAAATGGTTCCCTGTCATTAAGGTGGAGTCCATGAGCACAACACAAAACACCCCGAAAACTGAAGCCCGGCAGTCCAACAGCCCCCGTCAGGAATGGATTGTACGCCGCCGGGAGCACGCAGCCCGCACCGGCGATGACAATGTCTCCCAGATGCATTTCGCCCGCAAGGGATTGATTACAGAAGAGATGCTATATGTGGCGGAGCGCGAAAAGCTGCGGCCTGAACTGGTCCGGGATGAGGTGGCGGTGGGGCGCATGATTATTCCGGCCAATATCAACCATCCGGAACTAGAGCCCATGGCTATTGGTGTGGAGTCACTTTTGCAAGATCAACGCCAACATCGGCAACTCTGCCGTCACCTCCGAGATCCACGAGGAACTGAAGAAGCTCCACACCGCGGTCCACTACGGCGCCGATACGGTGATGGATCTCTCCACCGGCGGCAACATCCACGAAATTCGCGAAGCCATCCTGCGCCACTCGCCGGTACCCATCGGCACGGTTCCGATTTACGAGGCGATTTCTCGCGTAAAGCGCGTCGAAGATCTCAACGCCGAAGTCATGCTCGAAGTCATCGAAGAGCAAGCAGCCCAGGGCGTGGATTACATGACCATCCATGCCGGCGTGCTGGTGCAGTATCTGCCACTGATCTCCAAGAGGATCACGGGAATCGTTAGCCGGGGCGGCGCGATTCTGGCGCAATGGATGGCCCACCACCACAAGCAGAACTTCCTTTATGAATGCTTTGATGACATCACCAGGATCATGAAGAAATATGACGTCTCATACTCGCTGGGTGATGGCCTGCGGCCGGGTTGCATTGCCGATGCCAGCGATGAAGCGCAGTTTTCTGAGCTGCGCACGCTGGGCGAACTCACCAGGAAAGCCTGGGAGCACGATGTGCAGGTGATGATCGAAGGCCCCGGCCACGTCCCATTGGACAAGATCAAGGAACAGGTGGACAAAGAAGTGGAGTGGTGCCATGGCGCGCCCTTCTATACGCTGGGACCGCTGGTGACAGACATTGCTCCGGGCTACGATCACATTACGTCCGCCATTGGCGCGGCCCTCATCGGATGGCATGGCGCTTCCATGCTTTGCTACGTCACTCCGAAAGAGCATCTTGGGCTGCCCAATGAGAAAGATGTAAAAGACGGAATCATTGCTTACAAGATAGCTGCGCACGCTGCCGACATTGCACGGCACCGTCCCGGCGCGCAGGACCGCGACAACGCTCTTAGCTACGCCCGCTACACCTTTGACTGGGACAAGCAGTTTGCTCTCTCACTGGATCCGGAAACCGCCCGCTCCATGCACGATGAAACTCTTTCCGACGACTACTACAAAGAGGCGAAATTCTGCTCCATGTGCGGGCCCAAGTTCTGCTCCATGAACTACTCGCAGAAAGTGGACGAGTTTAACAAACAGGTTTACGGGATTGAGAAGACGGATTATTCTGCGCTGGTGGAGAAGATCGCCGCAGTCAAGTAACGTTTGCGGACCACGGCCGCTCTCCGGCCGTGAAAGCAGACTTTCCATTCATGATCCTGCCCCGCGTCAGCGGGACGTCTGGCAGTTAGACCTGCCGTTTGAATTCAGCCGGCTGTGAACATTCTCAGCCAGCATATACAAATCACCCGTTCACCAATACTGGCTTCTAAGCCGCTGCTTAAGCGTTGGCAGTTGTTGCTAACGTCTGGCTCGAGTTGTCCGGCTGCTCTGGATCATACGCGCGTCGCGGCGAAACCACGGAAGCAGAAAAATCAACGATATAGTGGACAATGTTGGGGCAAAAGAGGCATCCCGTTTCCTGGACTTTCTGAGTATCTTCTGCTGCCACAGCCAACGGGAATGAGCGCAAACAGTCTGTGCATGTAACTACTACGTACGGAATACCATTCGAATTATCGTCATTGCGAGGGATCCAGACAGGGGCAGATTCCCTCTTATGATTTACGGCATGCGCGCCAGAAGCATCAATCAGTTCGGACACAATCCGCAGCAGAGC
>DAHUXF010000303.1 GCA_027307295.1 Acidobacteriaceae bacterium | reverse complement strand
CCACGCGTCAAGGCACCCTGAGTCCAAGCGCGCGGATATGCGTGGTTCTCCTTGCGATCGTCAAACGGTATCGCTACTTTCTCGGCGAAATGTGCAGATCAGAGATTGTGCCAATCGGCAAAGCGATCACGGACACTCAGGTGTATGTCCTGAACCGGTCCTTGCAACCCCTGCCGGAAGGCGTGATTGGGGAACTCTATATTGGCGGCGCAGGTCTTGCGCGAGGGTATCTCTACCGTCCAGATCTAACGGCAGAGCGGTTTCTGCCCAACCCGTTCAGTTCTATCCCGGGTGAACGTTTTTATCGAACCGGGGACCTGGTGCGGTTCATGCCGGATGGCAATCTGGAGTTTCTGGGTCGTGCAGACCATCAGGTAAAAGTCCGGGGCTATAGGATCGAGTTGGGTGAAATTGAGTTGGCCCTGGAAGAACACATCTCTGTTGATCAGGCCGTGGTGGTTGTGCGGGAAGATGAGCGCGGAGGTAAGCGACTGGTAGCTTACCTGGTCAGCGCAGACAAAAAGCAAATCACGCTCAATGATTTACACGAACATCTGCAAAGCCGCCTGCCGCAATATATGGTGCCTGACGTAGTGATTTCACTGCCATCACTGCCTTTAACTGCCAATGGCAAGATAGACCGCCGCCGCCTGCCTGAGCCGGATACCGCGCCCGCGCTCCAGCCGGATAATGTTGCGCCTGAAACACTGGAAGAAGAAACCTTATACAAGTTATGGACCGAAGTGTTGCAACGCAACTCTATTGGAATCCATCAGGATTTTTTCGCCCTGGGTGGACATTCACTGCTGGCGCTGCAGGTCAGCGCCCGGGCACGGAAGATCTTCGGTATAGAATTGCCCCTGCGTGTTTTTTTTGAGGCGCGAACCATCAAAGGTCTTGCCGACTACATTGTGCGGCAACGCGGACAAGAGCAAAGACTCGAAACTTTAATGAGCATCTTACAGTTCGAGCTTCACCAAAACCAGGACGCTTCTTAAAACTCCAGCTGCGGGCTTCCCCGGCAGGCAAGGGGCAAAGATCAGGAGGCAACCGTGCTCAATCTCGGCCAGGATATACGCTATGCGCTCCGCAGCATGCGCAAATCACCCGCCTTCGCGCTTGCGGCAATCGTTACCCTGGCGCTTGGCATTGGCGCCAACTCTGCCATCTTCGCGGCGATCAATGCGGTGTTCTTTCACCCTATCCCGGTGCAGGACCCGGAGCACCTGCTTTCGCTCTTTACTACGGATCAACGCAACCAGGGTGGTTTGAATGATTACCTGCCCGTTTCCCATCCAAATGCCGAGGACATTCAAAAAACTGCGCAGTCATTTTCAGGCGTTTCTCTTTACGCGCCCACCAACGTAAGCATGACCATCAATGGTGAGGCGGCCAATCTGAACGCATTGGTGGTGTCTGGCAATTATTTTGATGTGCTGGGAATCAAAGCGGCCAAAGGACGCACTTTTCTGCCGGAAGAAGATGGACAACCCGGCTCCGGCCCTGTGATTGTTCTCAGCCATGGCTTGTGGGAACGCAAATTCGGCTCCAGCGAAAAAATCATTGGCAGCAATCTGATGCTGAATGGCCAGGGCTTTACGGTCATCGGAGTGGCTCCGCAAGGCTTTCAGGGAGTGGATATTATAACCGGTCCGGACCTGTGGGTGCCTGTCTCAATGCATGATCAGATATTTTCAGGGTTGCAGAAAACTTATTTCAATGAGCGCCGTTTTCTGGGTTTCTTTATGGTCGGACGCCTCAAAGAAACTGCCAACCCGGAACAGGCACGCCAGGAATTGCGGACGATCGGTACGCGCCTGGAACGCGAATTCCCCTTGCCCAATCGGGATCGCAGCCTTACAGCCGTTCCATTGTTGCAGGCCAGCTTCAATCCTAATCTGCGCGGATTGTTAACGCGCGCCAGTTGGTTGATCATGACTGTGGTCGGGCTGGTCCTGCTGATCGCCTGCTGCAATATTGCCAATCTTCTCCTGACCCGGGCAGCTGGCAGAAAGCGTGAGATTTCGATTCGGCTGGCAGTCGGCGCTTCACGTTCCCGTATTATTACCCAGTTAATTACTGAGGCCATTGTGCTGGCCATTGCTGGCGGTTCCCTGGGGCTTGTCCTGGCCACTCTTGGGCGTAACCTGCTCTGGAAATTCCGTCCGCCATTTTTGCAGGAGCTCTCCATTCCGCTCGATGGGCCAGTGCTTTTGTTTACGGCGCTTATCACCCTGGGGACGGGATTGATTTTTGGCCTTGTTCCCGCCTTGCAGGCTTCGTCGCCAGACCTGGTGAGTGAATTGAAAGACCGCGCCGGCGGCGAGTTAACTACCGGCCGCCGCTTTGGGTTCCGGAATATCGTGATTGTTGTGCAGGTTGCTCTCTCCCTGGTTGCCCTGAGCAGCGCCGGCCTGTTTATGGTGAGTTTGCATAATGCACAACACATGGACCCTGGCTTCGACACGCACAATCTGGCAATGATCTCCTTCGACCTGGGATCACTGAACTATGATCCTGCCCGCGCCAAGGAATTTGAGCGGCGTGTGCTGGAAGCCACGCGGGCCATGCCCGGAATAAGTTCGGCCACGGTAGCCTCAACAGTGCCGCTGACGAATGGTGGATTTTTCCGCAGCGTTTTCCCTGAAGGGCAGGACGGCAGTTCCACGCGCAACGGAGTGCTGGTGAACTTCAGTATTGTGGAACCGGACTATCTCCAGGTGATGGGGATCCCACTGCTCCAGGGCACGAATTTTGACAGCTCCGTGCGGGAAGAGAGCTACAAGGTCGCGATCATCAACACAACCGCGGCCCAGCGTTTTTGGCCCAATGACAATCCGGTGGGAAAACGTTTTAAGTTTTTTGGCGGACAGGATTGGATACAGGTGATCGGAGTCAGCCGCGACTCCAAATATGTTTCTCTGGGTGAAGATCCTGCTCCTTTTATATACCTGCCGTTGATACAAAACCCCTCGTCGGCAATGACGTTGTTTTTCCGCAGCACCTCTGATCCGGCCCCGTTGTTAAGCGCGATTCGCGGCCAGTTCCACGTATTTGACAGCAGCCTGCCTCTTACCAATGCCTGGCCGATAGGAGAAATCATTTCACAGGCGCTGTGGAGCGCGCGGTTCGGCGCCGCAGTATTGACAATCTTCGCGCTGATCGCTGTCCTGCTTTGTGCGGTAGGAATTTACGGAGTGGTTGAATACACCGTCAGCCAGAAGATCCGCGAGATTGGCATCCGCCTGGCGCTGGGAGCCGGCCCTCGCGACATTCTGATGATGATCCTGCGGCAGAGTTCCAAGACCATAGGTATTGGCCTGGCGGCCGGCGGCGCCTGCGCTTACATACTGGCCCACTTTATCGCGAACTTGCTGTATGGCGTGAGCGTCAACACTCCCTGGGCCTTTCTGATCGTAGCAACAATATTGGGTGTTATAGGTTTGCTGGCCAGCTATATTCCTGCGCGTCAGGCTTCGACAGTGGATCCCATGGTGGTCCTGCATCAATGACAGGTCTCACAGC
This sequence comes from Acidobacteriaceae bacterium, assembly GCA_027307295.1. GTDB lineage: Bacteria > Acidobacteriota > Terriglobia > Terriglobales > Acidobacteriaceae > Angelobacter. The sequence continues at coordinate 748 of DAHUXF010000303.1, read as the reverse complement.
TTAGCGGCCCCGCCAGCCTCAACCTTGTTTAGGAGACGGATTCATGCTCACATCTGAAATGGGCACGCCTCGAATTGCCGTGGTGGGATCGATCTTTCTTGATCTGATCTATGACCGTCCGCTGGATGACGATGGAGCAGAACCGGTACGGCAATTTCATGGCGGAATCGGGCGGAACATCGCTGAAAACCTTGGATGGATCGGGCTGCGCCCCCGCCTGATCACTTTAATAACGCCTGACAGTCTTGGAGAACGCATTGCGTCTGAACTTGCCTGCGCCGGCGTGGAACTGGCCGCTAAGTACGTGAGTGCCGGTATAGGGATTTACCGGACTTTTATCCAGGCAGGCGAAACCAGGCAATATCGGATCGAGCAGCCGCTCCTTGAGCAACTGGACTGGTCTTTCGTGAGCAAGCAACTCCATTCTGTGACGCAGATAGCGGTGGAAACCGGGCTGGACCGGAACATAATCGACGAGCTCCTGATTTATTGCAAGAGACACAGCATACGCATATACGGCATCCCGACTCGTCTGCATGATCTCCCGATGGACTGGCAGCTTTCAATCATCAACCGTTTGGATTGTGTCATCATGAACCGCTATGAAGCTGAAACCGTTTTAGGCCGCCGCATTACCAACGGTGAAACGGCCATGCAGGCGGTTGCTGAGTTGCAGCAAAAAGGCGCGCACCAGGCGGTGATTACGCTGGGAGCTGATGGCGCCGTGGCCTCAGAGCACGCTGCCTCG
>DAHUXF010000302.1 GCA_027307295.1 Acidobacteriaceae bacterium | reverse complement strand
GTTTGGACGCGCCCTGGGTAGGCGCTTTCCACCGGGCGTGATCTTTACATTGAAGGTAAACGGCAGTTTTTTAGGCGGATAGCACGCATTGTTGTCACAAGCCTGGTATTTCAATTCTCCGTGGATAGTGTAGGTCCCGAGCGCAGCTGCCGTGGGAGCCACGATCAGGCCGCGCACCACGAAATCCCCGGAATAGACGCTGAGCTTGGTTGTGGGATCGAACGGGAAGTTCATGAGCTCGCCGGCAGGGTACTCAATCTTGCCTACGGCAACCTCTCCTGGAAGTGAAAAGTGCACCTGCGTGGGGATAAGCTCTTCGCTCATCGGCTTGCTCGAATTGATGTGGTATCCACTCTCCACATGGAACGTAAGCTGCACCGGACTACGGTGTCCGGGGGACACTGACACGTTGTCGATTGGCAAAGCCGTGACGAAGACGCGGCCTTGCGGAGCAGGATTCTCCTGCCCGGCGGCAAACAATCCGTTGGCTGTAACAGCGGTGAGAAGAACGAGAGAATAAAAAAGTTTCATTAGTTTTGTTGATCGCGAGGATGTTCTGCACCGTCGTGCAATGCCTGCTTCACCAGGTCTTCAAACAGTGGTTTTTCTGCCACGCCCAGCAACTCCTTGACCACCTTGCCGGAACGGCCCACGAAAAAAGTGGTGGGCAAGCCGTTGATGCCGCCGTATGCGTCCGCTACTTTCTCCGTCCCTTGCAGAATGGGATAATTGACCCCCATCTTGCGCGCAAAGTCGGTGATGGACTTTTCTTCCACGTCGTCCATGGTGACGCCGAGAATCTGCAAACCTTCCGGACCATATTTCTTTTGCAGCTCCACTAGAAAAGGCATCTCTTCTTTACACGGGCCACAATAGGTGGCCCAAAAATTGATGAGCACGGCTTTGCCCCGGAGAGATGAAAGCTGGACCTGTTTGCCCTCTGGAAGACTCTTGAGAGAGAAATCTGGAGCCATGATCGGCTGGGAAGCGGGCGCACTTGCGGCAGATGGAACGTTGTAAGCGGACACAGAAGAGTCGTGGCGGACCTTGTGGCTGGCAAGCCCCTTCAGCCCCAGCAGAGCGCCGGTGACAACCATTACAAAAGCCAGAAGAAGAATGATTCTGCGGTCCAAAACACTTCCCTCACATACGTATTTGCAGCTTACCTGCCCTTGGCTTAATTGCCCTGGGACAGGGATTTCTTGATTGCGTCTTCCAATACAGATTCGCTATCCAACCCAGCTAACTGATATACGACCTTGCCCGAACGGTCCAGAAAGAAGGATGTTGGCAAACCGTCAATTCCGCCGTACTGGTCCATGACCTGTGAAGTTCCCAGGACAATGGTGTAATTGATGCCCATTTTTTTGGTGAAATCGGTGATGGTTTTTTCGTCAGTATCGTCTTTGGTGATGCCAACAATTTGCAGTCCCTGCGGGCCATACTTCTTTTGCAGGTCAACCAGCCATGGCATCTCAATCTTGCAGGGTTCACACCATGTGGCCCAGAAATTTACAAGTACGGCTTTGCCCTTGAGCCCGGAAAGCTGGACCATTTTTCCATCGGGAAGGCTTTTCAAATTGAAATCAGGCGCCTGGGCCCCGATGGCGGTCCCAACCGGGCCGGATGGCCGTGTGGCACGCTTCCCCACCAGCAACAGAGCGGTGATGCCGCCAACGACACATAAAATAAAAATGACGTTTCGGTTCAAGACGTTCTCCTCACCACGTAAAACGATTCAGGAATCCCAGATAACTGGAGAGTATGGTAAAGCGTCCCATCAGGATCAACACACCCAGGGCCATCAGCACTACGCCGCTGCCCACTTCCAGCGTGTGCAAGTGGCGGCGGAACTTGCCGTAAAAATTTAGGAATCGGTCAATCAACAGTGAAGTCAGCAGGAACGGCACCGCCAGTCCAAGAGAATAGACCCAGAGAAGCAGGACGCCCTTGGTCACGGTTTCCGCTGATCCGGCCATAAACAGGATGGCAGAGATGATCGGTCCGAGACAGGGTGTCCAGCCGAAGGCAAAGGCAAACCCAATCAGAAACGCTCCAATAGGAGACTTGCCGCCCTGTACGGAATGCAGCCGCTTATCGGCATAGAGTGCTTTGATTTTCAGCAGCCCTGTCAGATGGAGCCCAAAGATGATGATGATGATTCCGGCGATCCAGGTAAGCTGCTTCTTATAATCCTTGGCCAGTTGTCCCACGCTGGTGGCCGCAGCGCCCAGAACAACAAACACCAGGGTGAATCCCAGGATAAACATTAGGGAGTGTAAGAGCACTGTATTCAACAGCTTGCGGTCTTTTGACTGTAGCTCTTCCACGCTGGCGCCAGAAATTAATGAGACATATCCGGGAACTAACGGCAGCACGCAGGGGGAAAGAAAAGAGACGATTCCGGCAGCGAACGCAGCAATCGGTAGAGGTAATGAGGAGGACATGTGCTCTTTCTCAGCTTAAGTAAACAATAATGTCCTCCATTGTAATCTGCTGCGCAGATTTCCCAAAATCCGGGAAAAACGCGAGGATCCCAGGCTGGCTCCGGTCACCACGGCTCAGGCGCTATTGGTTCTTTCTTCCTGCGGGAGTCGATTTCTTCTCCGGAACGGTGTCATCAATCACAATTTTCCGTACACCATCCTGGGTGGTAATGACAGTAGGTCCAGAGGATGCCGCGCTGGTCTGGGGTGTGGACTGAAGTGACGGGGCGGCGGCTGTATATGGCATCCTGCTCTTGCCTTCATAGGCCGAGGAAGCCTGCTGGATATAAGTGGCGATGGTGCGGCGCACGCGGGTTAGCGCGGAGTAGTCATCCACCAGCGATGCGGCCTCTGCCTTGTGTCCGGCGGATTCACTGGTGGAGATGAGCGAATCCAGCGCTTCGCAGACCAGGCTCACGTCGTCATAGAGCTTGAAGGTAGTGGAGATGCTGCCGCGCGACGCCTGTACATCATGGACCAGTCCCGGCAGGGCGTTTTCCAGGTTGCGCTGTAATGACGCGCTGGCCTGCTGAGCCTGCTGCACCTGTGCTCCTTTTTTAAGGAAACCGCTCTTCCATCCTGCCTTCCATTTTTCTATGTGCAGGCTTCCAATATCGCTTTGCGTGGCCTGCGAGATGCTGTCCAGGGCCGTCAGCGCGGAATTCAGGTCAGGATGCATGGCGGGTATCGCAACCGGCGGGTGCTGTCCGCCACGGGATTGACCACCGCGTGCCTGGCCAACAAAATTTGAGGGGAAGGTGATAACGAGCGCAACACAACATGCCATCGCGGCCGGTACGGACTTCATGACAAAAATACCTCGTTCGAATAATGCAAGAATAGCGCTTTCTCTTAGCAATCAATGCATTACCGATGTTCAGCAACATGCGGGTAGAGGTGCTGTATCGGAGGAGTAAAGGCCCATGCTGCGGGCCTTTCATTGCAGGCGCGGCGCCGGAACAGTGCTGTGTATTGTCGGCATTCCCCCATGCGCGGAAAAGATTGCATATTCCATCGCCAAAGCGTATTTCTATGAGGCTTGTGACAAAAGGGAGATTACTGTGACAAAGCATCTTTCAGTTGTGAGGTTTCTCTTGCTGACCGGGACAGCCATGGCCGGCAGCCTGTTGTTTGGCGCATCAGCGGGAGCGCAGCAGCCAAAACCGGCGCAGCCCGCTGCGGAGAAAGTGACTGCCATCCACGCCGCCACATTGATTGATGGACTGGCAAACCAACCCCGGCATAACGTACTGATCGTTATTAAAGGAAGCAAAATAGAAAGCGTGAGTGACGGTGGAACTCCGCCAGCCGGAGCCGCGGTAATTGACCTGCCGGCCAGCGTGACCGTGCTGCCTGGATTGATTGACACGCATACCCACATCTTTCTGCAAGGCGAAGACCCGGCTGAAGGTGGATATGACATACAACTTCTGAAACATCCTTATTCCTACCGGGCGGCGCGGGCGGCAGTATCGGCGCGGCGCGCGCTGGAACAGGGATTTACCACCCTGCGCGATGTGGAAACTGAGGGCGCAGGTTATGGCGACGTGGGGATCAAAGAAGCCATCAACGCCGGCTTTATTCCCGGCCCCAGGCTTTTGGTGGTAACGCGGGCCATCTCCGTGACTGGTGGATACCCGCTGGAAGGCTACAACCCGGATATCGTTGTGCCCAAAGGCGCGCAACTGGGTGACGGCCCAGTGCAGCTCCGCAAGATCACCCGTGAACAGCTTGAAAACGGCGCAGACTGGATCAAGGTTTATATGACGCACCGTACCTGGATCGATAAGCAGGGCCATCTGGTTTCACAACCC
>DAHUXF010000301.1 GCA_027307295.1 Acidobacteriaceae bacterium | reverse complement strand
GGACGCAGCAGGTTGATGTCCGCACCGTCTCAGCCACCAATGCCAACCTGCAGGCTGAATGTGCCGCCGGTAATTTTCGCGAGGACCTGCTGTTCCGGCTCAACACCGTGGAAGTGTACATCCCGCCCTTGCGCGAGCGGCGTGAAGACATACCTGCCCTCGCTTCGCATTTTCTGTCCCGGCATGCGCAACGCTATCACAAGCCGATCAGCGATTTTTCACCCGAGGCCATGGAGAGACTCCAGAATTATTCATGGCCGGGAAACGTGCGTGAACTAGACCACACGATAGAACGCGCAGTCATCATGTGCCGTGGCGACAACATCCAGTTGAACAATCTTGGTTTGCAGGACTCCAGCCGACCACGCACCCTGGAATTGGGAGAAATGAGCCTGGAACAGGTCGAGGCCCTTTTGATCAGCAAGGCGCTGGCGCGATATGCGGGCAACGTAAGCCAGGCGGCCGAAGTTCTGGGGCTCAGTCGGGGAACCTTCTATCGCCGCATGGAAAAATACGGTCTCTATGCTCCCGACCTTCGCAAAGAAAAGCGCTAGGGGCCACAACTCCGGCCTTTCCTTTGAACGCCGGCTCTTCCTCTCGGTTCTGGTTACCGGGTTTCCCGGAGTGGTCCTGAGCCTGTTCCTGCTCTGGTCCAATTCCTATGCGCTTGATCACAAGCTTGAAGGAACGGTCCTGGTTGTTCTTTTATGGGCGGGCCTGAGCGTTTCCACCTGCAGGGCTGTGATTCATTCCCTTCGAGTGCTGTCAAACCTTGTGGCGGCGCTCAAGGAGCAGGATTTTTCCTTCCGCGCGGCGCAGGCAGTCCGCGGAGATGCTCTGGGCGACCTGGCGATTGAAATCAATGAACTGGCGCGCGCACTGGAGAAGGAGCGAGTAGGAACCATTGACAGCACGAACCTGTTGCGCAAGGTGATGGACAATGCGGGCGCGGTCATTCTCGCCTTTACCGCTGATACCCGAGTATGCCTGCTCAACCGCGCGGGTGCGGAGATGCTGGGTTTGCAGGATGAGCAGATTCTCAATCGAACAGCTTCTGAACTCGGGATCCGGAACCTGCTGGAAGGGCCTTCCACGCAAATCATTTCTCATCCCTTTTCCAGCATTGAGAAACGCTGGATCGTAAGGCGCACGTCGTTTCGGCAGGGTGGTGTGCCGCACCGGCTGATTGTTCTTTCGGAAGCGTCAGCGGCGCTGCGCGCGGAAGAGCGTCTGGCCTGGCAAAGGATTATCCGTGTGCTGGGGCATGAGATCAACAATTCGCTGGCCCCCATCAAGTCGATTGCGAGGACGCAGTTGCATTCCCTGTCTAATATGAGTCTTCCCCTCGCGGTGGAGAAGAACCTTAAGCATGGGCTGGAAATCATCAGCGGCCGCGCCGAGTCGCTGAACCGCTTTCTGCAGAGCTACGCTCGCCTGGCGAAACTTCCGCCTCCCCGGCAGCGCGTCGTGGCACTGGAGGACATTATCGCGCGTGCGACCGGAATGGAATCCAGAATGCCCGTGCAGGTTTGCTCCGGCCCGGACGTGGAAGTGGAAGTGGATCCTGACCAATTCGAACAGGCATTGATCAACCTGCTTCATAATGCGGTCGAGTCCGTCCTGCTGAATTCTTCAGTCACTCCGCCCGAGCCCGATGCAGTTGTACTCACCTGGGAAGCCACGCCGGCAGGACTGGTGCTATGGATTCGAGATCGGGGCGTTGGATTGACCGATACGAACAATCTTTTTGTACCTTTTTACACCACGAAGGACACGGGCACGGGGATCGGGTTGCTGTTGAGCCGTCAGATCGTGGAAGCGCATGGCGGTACGTTAACAATCCATAATCGGCAGGAAACCCGCGGATGCGAAGTGCAGATAAAGCTTCCCGCTTCGACTTCCACAAGAAAGAATCTCTCTCAATAGTTCGGTGCGATGGTGACCAGAGAATAAGAGGCAGAGAAACGATATCCGGACTGGGAGCAGCAACAACCGCGCCGACAGTTGTGCACGAAAGCTCAAACCGGTTTGTCTGTCGTCCCGGAGCTATTTTTCGCTTATGATCGGGGCAGGAGCGTGGTCCTTAGACCCGAAGCTATGGCAGTTATTCCCCAGGAAATCATGACTGATGCGCGGCCCCGTGCCCAGGAAAAGGCTGTTGCGTGAATTGGCGCTGCTGTATGCCCGTTTGGGAACCACGGCTTTCGGAGGCCCCGCAGCGCACATTGCCATGATGGAAGAAGAAGTTGTCCGTCGTCGCAACTGGTTGACGCACGAACAATTCTTGGATCTTTTCGGTACGGTCAATTTGATTCCGGGCCCAAGTTCGACTCAAATGGCCATTCAGATTGGCTATCGGTTGGCAGGATGGCCGGGATTGCTGGTGAGTGGTGTCTGCTTTATTTTTCCGGCAGCGCTTCTAACGCTGGTCCTCGCCTGGCTTTACGTAAAATATGGAACGCTGCCGCAAGCTGCGTCCGCTTTGTACGGCGTAAAGGCGGTGATGGTCGCAGTAGTGCTCCAGGCGATATGGAACCTGTCTCGTAGCGCAGTCAAGACCAGATCATTAGCGCTGATTGGCCTGTTGGCCATCTTGGCGAACGCGGCGGGCCTGAATGTTCTGGTGGTTCTTTTCGGCGCGGGAACCATTGCAGTCGCGGCCAGGCAAGCGGAAGGATGGAAATTCTTGCGGTCCAAAACATTGGCATTATTGGTTCCACAAGCCCCGCTGATCTCTTCGACTGGAACTCTGGCTGGAACCCTTGGAGCTGCCGCGCCGGTTGGCCTTTTACCCTTATTCCTGTTTTTTCTGAAAGTAGGCGCAGTCCTCTTTGGAAGCGGCTATGTTCTACTGGCCTTTCTCCGCACCGATCTCGTGGTCAGGCTCCACTGGCTCACAGACAAGCAATTGCTTGATGCTATTGCCGTGGGGCAGGCGACGCCAGGACCGGTGTTTACCACCGCGACCTTTGTTGGCTATCTGCTCGGACGGGGCACGGGCGCTGTGGTGGCTACCGTAGGCATTTTTCTCCCATCCTTTTTGTTCATCGCGATCTTGGGGCCGCTCGTTCCATACTTGCGGAAGTCGCAGGTGTTCGGCATATTCCTGGATGGTGTAAACGTCGGCGCCCTGGCTTTGATGGTTGTTGTTACCTGGCAGTTGGGGCGGTCCGCTATTGTTGACGTGACTACGGGTGCGCTTGCCCTGTTTAGTTTGATTGCTCTCATGCGTTTCAAAACGAATACGACGTGGCTGATTCTGGCCGGGGCCATTCTCGGCTGGTTCGCATGAAGAGGACTTGGGTAGTACATCACAACAGACCAGGTAACAGACATTTATAGGGAGAACCGATGAAAAGCAATTTGGAGTCGAGACGGCACTTTCTAAAAACGGCGGGTATGACTGCTGGAGCAATGCTTCTATCAAACCAAGATAGCTTTGGCGATACGCAGCAAAATCAGTCTACAGAAGCAGCCGTTAACTCCGTGCCGGCAGACTACACTCTCCGAATCAAAACGTCTCCCGTGGAAATTGCAAAGAACCGGATTCTTTCTTTGACTACTTACAACGGGCAGTTTCCCGGTCCTTTGCTGCGTATGAAAGAAGGACAGCAGTCGGTTATAGATGTTTACAATGAAACCGCGGTCCCGGAACAATTGCATTGGCACGGTCAGATGATCCCGGTTGACGTGGATGGAGCAGCTGAAGAAGGAACGCCCTTCATTCCCGCAAACGGCAAACGCCGGATCGTATTCACGCCAAAGCCCGCAGGCTTTCGCTTCTATCACACGCACAACCGGGCGGGCGCGGACCTTTATGCAGGTCAATATGGCGGCGAGGTTGGGCCGGTCTATATCGAGCCCAGGCAGGAACCCGGCAACTATGACCGAGAGGTCTTTCTAGTACTCAAGGAGTTTGAGCCAAGCTTCAGCCGTGGCGGAGACATGGCGCAAGACTTCCTCTTTCCCACAGCTAAAGTAAAGATGCTTGAAGCGCAGGGCGAATCGGCCATGAAGGCTTCGCTCGCCAAGGGTATGCCGCATGGTTATGAAGTGGGTTATGGTTCTTTTACCATCAATGGCCAGATGCTGGGGCACGGAGAGCCGGTTCGGGTAAAACAGGGCGAACGGGTCCTGTTCCATGTGCTGAACGGAAGCGCCACGGAGATCCGCAGCCTGGCTTTGCCCGGTCATTCCTTTCATGTGGTGGCATTGGATGGAAACCCGGTGCCGAATCCCGCTACCGTTCCGGTGCTCTGGCTGGGGACGGCAGAGCGCGTTTCTGCCATTGTGCAGATGAA
>DAHUXF010000300.1 GCA_027307295.1 Acidobacteriaceae bacterium | reverse complement strand
CCCTACATCCCGGATCTTCGCAAAGACAAGTTCCATACCTTTATCAGCAAATGGCATTGGGTGCCCATCACGGTGCTCGGATTCGTGCTGCTGGCTGTCGGCGGCTGGTCCATGATGCTCTGGGGCATTTTTGTGCGTACGGTATTTGGCTTGCACTCCACCTGGCTGGTAAATTCTGCCACTCACATGTGGGGATCACAGCGCTTTATTACCGGAGACACATCCAAGAACAGCTTCTGGGTGGCCATCCTGACATTTGGAGAAGGCTGGCACAATAATCACCATGCGCACCCTCAGGCGGCCCGTCACGGATTGGCGTGGTATGAGGTGGACCTGAACTGGTATGGAATATGCGTCCTGCGCGCTCTTGGACTGGTTTGGGATGTAAAAGCGTCCAAGCTGAAGGAAGCAGTGAAAATCAAACCAGCTAAAGTCCCGCTGGAGCAGTTTTCTCCAGCCACGTCAGGGGATGACTAAAGCTTCTCCTCAAAAATCAGAAATATCAGCGCGGTGCATCTGCCTATCTGCACCGCGTTTTTATTTGCACGCAGCAAGAGTGTTTATCAATTTACGCATTGAATTCGGGCTGCTTGGGTCTGGTTCTTCCTTTACAATTTCCTTACAGACATGCGCATCACCAGCCGCGCTAAAACAATCGCATTCTTTATCACCCTGGGCTCCTGCCTGGTGGCTGCGGCAATTTATCTCAACATCGTCTGGCTGGTCAACAACTGGCGCAATGTGGTGCCCATGGTGCTGGGAATCATCTTCTTCAGCCTGATTATTGCCGGGCTAGTGATTTACACCATTTTTCTGGTGCGTGAAATCCGCCGCAATGAACAACAGGACAGCTTTCTGAATGCGGTCACGCATGAATTGAAAACGCCCATCACTTCGCTCCGCCTGTATCTTGAGACGTTGGAGCGCCGGTCTTTGACTGAAGATCAGCGCCACGGATTTTATCGTCTTATGCTGGACGATACGGACCGGCTGCTGGGCACGGTAGAGCAGGTATTACAGGCCAGTGAAATCCGCCAGCGCCGTTCGCGCCGCAACTGGCAAAGCGTGGATTTCTCCGCCATTGTTCATGAATGTCTCGAACTGGCGCGGCTTCGCCACGGCCTTCCCGCCACGGCGCTGCGCTATGGCATTGTTCCTTCCGGGCCGATAACTCTCCTGGGCAATCCGGAGGAGTTGCGGACTGCCGTAGCCAACCTGATCGAAAATGCTGTGAAATATTCCGGTGACTCTCCGGAGATCGTAGTCAACGTGGAGACGCCGGGCATCGATACGGTGCTTCTGCGGGTATGCGATAAGGGCATGGGAATTTCGCGCGCCGAGCTGAAGCGTATTTTTAAGCGGTTCTATCGCGTGCAGACGCCTGCGACAGAACAAGTCAAAGGAACCGGCCTGGGACTGTTCATTGTCCGCTCCATTGCCCGCCGCCATGGCGGTGATGCTTTCGCGAACAGCGAAGGCGAAGGAAAGGGCAGCACTTTCACCATCCGGCTGCCGCGGGTCTATCACATATGAGCCGGATTCTGATTGTTGAAGATGAGTCGCACATTGCGCAAGGACTGCGCTTCAACCTGGAAGCCGAGGGCCACACAGTTGAGATCAGCGGTAATGGCGAAGATGCGCTGAAACGCCTGCTCCGCCAGGGCGAGAAGTTTGATCTGGTGGTGTTGGACGTGATGTTGCCCGGCAAAGATGGATTCAGCGTTGCCAGTGAACTGCGGCAGCACCATAATTTTATTCCCGTGCTGATGCTCACAGCCCGCGGACGCCCGGAAGACGTGTTGAAGGGGTTTGAATCCGGCGCCGATGATTATCTGCCTAAGCCTTTCAATCTTGACATATTGATCGCGCGCATCAGCGGCCTGCTGCGGCGGAAAAGCTGGCTGCAGACCGTGCAGGAATCGCGACCTCCACAGGCAGACGAATTCCGCTTCGCTGCCAAGGTTGTTGATTTTCAAAAACTTCAGTTACGCAATGGCGAAAATGTTTTTCAACTCACGCTCATGGAATCCGACCTGCTGCGCTACCTTATACGCAACAGCGGACGGCCCGTCACGCGCAAAGAAATTCTGGAGCAGGTATGGGGATTAAAAGAAGATACGGACACGCGCGCCATTGATAACTTCATTGTGCGTCTGCGCCGCTACATTGAAAGCGAGCCCTCCCGCCCACAACACCTGCTCACAGTCCGCGGGCTGGGTTACCAGTTTGTAGCCGAACCACAGAAGCATTAAGGGGTATCTCCCTTACTCAATCAGCTGTCTTTTTTGAGCGCATCTCATTGCCTATAATTCCCACTCTGAAACCTATGCGCAGTACCGTTTCGAAATTTCGGAAACCCTGTTTCACAGTACATTAACCTGCAACTCACAAATCCAGCTCACAATGCCCTCCCGGTGGGACAAACCTGCTCCGAAGCCAATCAGGTTTTTACCAACTCCAACAACCTGACGCAGTCACAACAGCAGGACCTGATTAATTTCCTGCGCTCCCTCTGATGTTTTCTTCCTCACCGTCCGGGCCTTCGCAAGAAGGTTCCGGTCGGCCCGCCTTTCGCCATTCGATCCAACGGAAAGCGCCCCTCGAAAAAATTCATCAAAAATTCCCATAAAAAAACTTTCCCGAAACAGGACATTAGCTAAGAGAAAATTCACCAAACGACTCTGGATTTCTAACCTAAAAGCAAGTACTCTGCTTCACCTGCAAGGTATTGCTCACTGTCGATTCCAGTTAACTATTCACGCAGCCTGAGGTGTGCCGAAATGAGGACACCCAAGAAATGGAGTTCACTCGATGTCTTGTAAAACATTTTTCCATGGCGTCCGCTTCGCGGCGCTATTGTTCTGTACAGTCCTGTTGAGCGCGGTAGTTCTTCAGGCGCAAACACCGGCTACGACCGCAGTCGATCCGGGCCCCCGACCGACGGGAAATGCGCCTTCCTTTCCATGTCCAGGGCTCTCTCCCGCTAAGTATCCGACGTCCGTTCCCTGCATTGACATCGCTCAACCTTCGGCGCCAACTGGAGCGCCTCCCGCGGATGGGGCTGGCAATATTGTTAGCGGTGCTGGAAACCTGGCCGCCACATGGTTCCAGGCCTTGACGGTTTTCGCGACCGACGCCGCCGTCACAGGGCCTCGGAGTGGTGGGGCCACCGTTCCGGGCCTTGGACCCTCGTTCAATGCAACGAGTTGTTTTGAATGCCACTCTCAGCCGACCATTGGCGGTAGTAGTCCGAACAGCCAGACTGTCGGCTTTCCCAATGGGAATCCACAAATCGGAGATGCCACGGAAAACGGCGCCGTTAATTCAATTCCAGCGTTTGTTTCACCAACTGGCCCCGTTAGAGAAGCCCGCTTCATTAATGCTATCCCTGCGGACGGCAATGCGGCAGGAGTCCTTGCCGGCGCGGTAGGGGAGCTTTTTGTAATTGAAGGGCGTGCCGATGCGCCGGCAGGATGCTCGATTGCCCAAATAGATTTTCAGGCGCAACAGACGGCTCACAACTTGTCATTCCGCATCCCTATTCCAACTTTTGGGGAAGGCTTTGTGGAGGCTATGACAGAGCAGACACTTATAGCTAACCTGGCCAACTCAACCAGTCTTGCCAAAACAGCCAGCCTCGGCATTGCAGGCAGATTTAATACGAGCGGTAATGATGCAACCATCACCCGCTTTGGCTGGAAGGCGCAGAATAAATCTTTGCTGATGTTTGCGGGGGAAGCCGCGAATGTGGAGATGGGTGTAACCAATGAACTGTTCCCCAACGAGAAGACCTTTGGAAACGGTTCATGCACTCCCAATCTCCTGCCGGAAGACCTGACTCTAGCTCTACCTGATCCGACAGATCCGCATGCCCGCACCGTTCCCACGATCTTTAATACTTTCGGCTCCGATGGGGTTACCTCCGACATTTCCAGTTTCATTGAGAACGCTGCACTCTTCATGCGCTTGAATGGAGCTGCCAGCCAGTGCAATTTCAACAGCGGCGTAACCACGAATGCCAACGGAACTACCTCGGCGAAATGCTTGCCTCTGGATGCTTCGGCCAAACGTGGCCAAGCATTGTTCGGAACCATCGTTCCACCTACCGCCGGAGGCACGCCCAATATCGGTATTGGTTGCGTTCTCTGCCATACCGATCAGCTTGTCACCGGGCCGGCAGAATCACCCGGTCTGAGCAATCAAGCGTTTCATCCATTCTCTGATTTTGCCCTGCATCACATGGGTGGTCTTGCAGACGGCGTCACTCAAGGTGGGGCCGGTCCCGATTCGTTCCGCACGGCGCCTCTG
>DAHUXF010000002.1 GCA_027307295.1 Acidobacteriaceae bacterium | reverse complement strand
AGAAAGGAGAAAGCTTCGACGCTGAGAAACTGAAACCACAAGTCGCCTGAGCGTCTCTGGGAAGGGCCCCTTCCATCTCCGGTGATCTTCGCCTGGTGGTGGCCGGCGGTTCTTGAGACGCTCGGGTTCGAGGGTGAGTATGCCGAAGCCCTGTAGGCGCACGGTGCTTGTGCACCCAGTCTCTTTGATAACCCTATGCCCCCTCGGATAACCCGAAAAAGCACTAGGCCACGAGCCTCAGATAGAACCATGGTTGATCCATCAACCGCGCATCTGCTGATTGGCGCTTTAGAGCCCGTAGCGATACTCACTCAGGCATCATGAACCTGAACCACAACTCATTGGCTGCGCTGAAGCCGCGCACAGACACCGGATCATCCTGGCGAAAGGGGCTGAATGACGAGAATCTTTCCTCCCCTGCGTCTCAGAGGAAAAACATTCTCTTGACATTCCCTTTTATAGAACCTTGTGCTTCCGTTCGACGACCTACGGCAATCACAAAACCGCTATAGCGGAGCGCTATCTGTCGATCACTGCCACTGCCGCCGGAGAGGTTCCTGCTGTGGCCGTTCCCGCAGAGGTCAATGTGCCGTCCGTATTAATTGTGTAGATGGAAACGTTGTTGGAACTTTCATTGGCAACGTACACAAACCTGCCGGAGCGTTCAACGAATATCGCAAAGGGCGTGGTCCCTGTAGCAATGGTGGGCGTGATGGCGGGCGAGAGAATACCAGTAGTGGTATTTACCGTATACATTGAGACTGTGCCGGAGCCCTGGTTGACGGCGTAAGCGAATTTGCCGGAAGGAGCGACCGCCACCGCTGTTGGCTGGATTCCAGCCGTGATAAATGCTGGAGTGTTTGGGGTTAAGACGCCGGTTACAGCATTAAGCGTGAACATTGACACCGAATTGTCCGCATCGTTGGGAACATAAACAAACTTGCCCGAGGGATCAACTGCCGCCATAAAAGGAGTGCTCCTGGTTGCCACCGTAGCGGGCGTCAAGGATGTGAGGGCTCCTGTTGTGGCATTCACCGCGAACATGGAAAGCGTGCTGTCAAGCGAATTGGTTACATAAGCAAATTTGCCTGCAGGATCAAATGCTATTGCCAGAGGTTGTGTTCCAGTGGTGACTGTCGCTGGAGTCGCAGGCGTCAGGTTTCCCGTAGTCGCATCCACCAGATATATTCCCACGGTGTTGTCATTGGTATTTGCCACATAGAGAAACTTGCCTGAAGGGTGCATTGATAATCCCTGCGGGCTTCCGCCGGTGGCAACAGTGGCAGGAGTGTTTGGCGTCAGTGCTCCTGTGGTGGCGTTGATGGAATACATTGAAACCGTATTATTGAGCCGGTTTGCCGTGTAGATAAATTTTCCAAGCGGGTCCACTGCCAGCCCGTTCGGCTGAGTTCCGGTTGCTGCCAGCGGAGATGTTGCCGGCGTCAGAGCACCTGTTGCGCCCGCAACCGTATAGACGGAAATCGTACTGTCAGAAACATTAGCGACATATGCAAAGACTGGGTTGATGGCGGGCGTGGGTGTAGGTGTAGGCGTGCCTCCTACAGTCGTAAGGTGGCCGCTGGAGCAGCCCGTGACGGCCAGGGCAAAAAGACCCAGAACAAGAAGCTGCATGTACCTTACCAACATTTTGATGTTGTCCCTCCTCGATACCAGTCGATAGAGTGTAAAGTTTCAGCAAGATTGCATGTTTCGCGTGCTTGTCTAAAAAACTTTGCTTGTTCTTTTAACTTGGATCAGCGTGCGGCCATCCCTGCCAGCGCCGGTGACATGGCTGTGAACGCCATGTCCATGGTGCTGATGGCGTCATCCACATCAGCTTTGGAAATATTCAGCGGGGGCGAGGTGCGAATCACATTGCCGAACAATCCGCCTTTGCCCACCAGCAAGCCGCGCTTGCGGCACTGCTCCATGAATTCGTTGGTGGCTTCCGGCGCAGGCGTTTTGCTGGCGCGATCTTTTACCAGCTCAATTGCCTGCAATAGGCCCATGCCGCGCACATCGCCAATAAGTTCATGTTTCGCTTTGAGCTGTTCCAGTCCTTCACGATAGTAGCGGCCCACAACATCGGCATTGTCCATCAGGCGGTCTTCTTCAATCAGTTCGATAGTTGCTTTGGCGGCCACGGAGGTTACCGGGTTTCCGCCGAAGGTTGAGATCTGGAGTCCTTTAAAGCTCGCGGCAATTTCCGGACGTGTGGCAGTCAATCCAACGGGAACTCCATTGGCCAACCCTTTGGCGGAAGTGATGATGTCAGGAGTAACTTCCCACTGTTCAATGCCAAACCAGCGCTTGCCGGTGCGTCCCCAGGCCGTCTGCACTTCATCAGAGATAAACAGGCCTCCGTAATCTTTTACGATCTTGAAAACAATCTTGAAATATTCCTTAGGCGGTGTAATGAATCCGCCCACGCCTTGAATTGGCTCGGCAATAAAAGCCGCAATCTGCCCGGACGTACTTGTTTGAATCACTGCTTCCACGTCTTTAGCGCAGGCCACTTCGCAACTGGGATAGGTCTTGCCCAGGGGGCAACGGTAGCAATAAGCATTCATCGCATGGACAATGCCAGGGGCCGGAGCGGTCAGCGACTTCCTCCATGTATTATGTGCGGTGAGTGACTGCGCCAGCAGTGAGCGTCCGCTGTATCCGTGCCGCAGCGCGCCAATTTCAAAGCGTCCCGTGAATGTGCGCGCCAACTGCACGGCGGTCTCATTGGCCTCTGTGCCGCTGTTGGAGAAAAAGCTCTGGCTGATCTCTCCCGGTGTGATCTGCGCAATTTTTTCCGCCAGGGCCACAACGGCTTCATTGGGAAAAACAGTGGAGGCGTGTTGCAGCTTGTCGATCTGGGCCTTGATTTTACTGGTCACGCGCGGGTTGGCATGGCCCACTGAGATGGTCACAATCCCGCCGAAGAAATCCAGGTACTTGTTTCCTTCCACATCCCAAACGTGCTGCATGCTGGCATGATCGGTCACCAGCGGGTCAGAGTAATACGTTGAAATGGAAGGAAACAGATACTGCTTATGTTTTTTAAGAATTTCTTCTTTCGTCATTAGATTCTCCAGGGGATGAATACATAGATTGTAAAGCTTTGCAGATTGAGGGAGCAAAGAAATAAGAGTCTCCAAAGCAGCGCTGTGCTCTTGGAATCCACTTGAAAAAAATGTGGTTTTCGTCTTTGAATTTTTTGTCCCGCGCACCTCAGGCGAGTGAGCGAATGTCGATTTGGGACCAGCGGACCAGGCTCAGGATGCTGCTTGCTTTTTGAAGCCATCAGTCGAAGGTGCTGCGTTGCCAGATCGGGGCGGCTGGTTGCGGCCAGCTTTCTTCTTCCATAGCCAGAGGGCAATCGGCGCCAGAATGGTGCTCCATAACCACTGCCAATTATTGGCGATGAAAGACTCAATGGCTCCCATGGGCGAGACTCGCACCTGGATCATTTCATCCTTCACCGGGAAGTCCTTGGTCTTTTCAATTCCGGCGGCGCGAACAACTGCCGTGATACTTACATGCAGGGGAAGATCTCCCGACTGGAGAGGAACAACGGTGAAAGACCATTCCGTAAAACTGCTGTTGGTGATCAGTTGCTCGGTCTCACTTAAAGGCTGGACATTGAAATAAGGCTCGCCGTGCAGTTGCACTTTCATTGACGCGCTTACGGCAAGGGGACCGCGCTTTGTGGTCTGCCCGTTGGTTGGGAGGCCTGCCGAGAGATCTAATTTCTGATCGCGCGAAATGCGTACGCGCACCTCGTCGGCTTTGCTTACCACCATCTGCTCCGGATGCTGGATGGCAACCTGGCCGACCGGGAGATGATCGGCAGCATTCGCAAGAACCGTGTCTGGGTCTGCTGGCCCGGCGTTGCCTTCAGTTGGCGGAGGAGGCGGTGCGGCGGATGCAATCCTTCTTCCGCCGGATTTTTTGGCGTGAGGGCTCTCAGATGACACCCGATTGGGCGGGGCGCTTGGTGTTGCCCGCGGGGACGGAGTCGCTTTTGGAAGAGATGTTGCTGGTCGCCGGTCTGTTCCGGATGGAGTGGGATTGGATGCTGACTGGCATCCAGTCAGCGCCAGCAAGAGCCAAAGCACAATCGAGATATGCGGGAATTTCGGCATCGCTACCACTACCCAGGTTGTGATGCGAACCCGCAAATCGTTTCAGCGCTTTTTAGGGATGCTTATCCAATGCCGGAGACTGAAAGGGGTGATCTGACTGGATCAGCCAGCGATAGCCGCCAGCAAGTCTTTAGGACTTGCATTGTCTCCGAATGTCTCACTCACATGAATAAAGAGGTCCTTGTTGCCGGGTGCGAACACAAAGCTGCCGCCAAGCTGAAAGGGGTCTTTACCCAGCTTGTGCTGTTTATAGCCGGCCGCCTTGGCGCGATTGCGCGCCCGCAGATTGTCGCCTCGCAACAAATGGAGAAGGGAAGCGTTGCGCAATTCAATGGCTTTATAAGCTTTGCGCTTTTCGTCCACCAGCAGAGGGAACTTGATGCCGGTTTTCTCCCGGAAGAACTTTGCGTATTGCATGTCTCCCAGTCCTATAGCGGCCAGTCTGGCTCCTTTTTCCTGGAAGGACTGCTCAAATTCGCGCAACTGCGCGACGTGTTCACCACAGAAGATTCAGCCATAGTGGCGAAGAAAGACCAGTACAGCCGGACCTTTCTCCCACAGGGAGCCAAGACGCAATGAACTTCCTTCAGGATTGGGAAGGGAAATGCCGGCAAGCTTGCTGCTGAACGTTTCCGTCATGCGGGACATTTTCCCGGTCAGAGGATGGGATGTCAAGTCCGGCTTGGAGTGCGGCATATATAGAAGATAAAGAGGAGAGACAAAGCGGCATTCAAAATTTGCATATGAATTTGCAGATATTTGTGTCTGTTTTTTGTTATCCTTGGCCGCTATGCGTGAACTACGTGGTGCAGTTGCAGTGGTTACTGGAGCAGCTTCAGGAATTGGACGCGCCTTGGCCATTGATCTGGCAGGGCGGGGAGCCCAACTGGCCCTGGCCGATGTCAATAGCGCCGGGCTGGAAGAGACACGTAAATTACTGGGTGATGCGGTTGCGCGCACTTATGTGGTGGACGTGGCCAGGGCGGACGCTGTTGAAGACTTTGCCCGCCAGGTGCAGAAGGACTTTGGCCGCGCGTCCTTACTGGTGAACAATGCAGGCGTAGCTCTGCTGGGAACATTTGATCAGACCACCCTGGAGGAGATGGAATGGCTCATCCGGATCAACCTTTGGGGGGTGATCTATGGATGCAAGTTCTTTCTGCCTCTGCTGCATCGTGAGGCTGACGCCCACATTGTGAACATATCCAGCATCTTTGGCCTGAGCGGGCCGCCGGGGCAGACGGCTTATTCCACCAGCAAATATGCTGTGCGTGGCTTCAGTGAGTCATTGCGGGAGGAGTTTCGCGTGACGGGCGCGCCCATCCAGGTCACCACGGTCCATCCGGCGGGAATTGCTACGCCCATTGCCGATCAGGCGCGGGCCGGCCGGGGCACCACTGCGGAGGAACAGCGGCTGGCCAAGGAATATTTCAAGAAAGTGGCGTTGATTACTCCGAAAGAGGCTGCGCATACCATTATTAAAGGTGTGCTGGCGGGCAAGAAACGAGTGATGATTGGAGCCGATGCCTATCGGGTGGACATTCTCCAGCGTGTTTTCCCCAGCCGTGCCAGTTCTATGTTTGCTGACCAGTTGCTTAAAAGGCGCGGGATCGAGCAGCCTGAATCCGTTGCGAATGCCACGAAGACAATCTGAGTGAATTCATTTTTTGCCTGAAATGAGGCAAGTCTGAAGTTGCAGCCCTGGGCAGCAAGGAATCCGCAAAACCATATTTTTGACAATTGAGGTTGCAGAACTTCATAATCCTGCTGTTCTTTACAGGCGTCCACGCGTTGCAGAGTTTGTGTATTAAAAAATCTGATGCATGAAGGCTTAATTTGCCATAGAGTATCAGTGGTCTATTTTTCAGCGCCGTGGATTTTGCCGTACGGCTTTGCGTCAGGTGTATTACCTTGATGCGCGCATTCCTGAATGCAAGAAGGATTTTCGTTTGACGAAGACGTCGAACGAATGTTGTGGGATAATACTCGCCCAGTAAAAGGGAATGCATGGCATTCATTGCATGAATGAACATTCATTCACGTATTTACTGGTTCTTGCATTCGTATCTATCGTATCGGGATGTCGGAATTTTTCCTCGCGCTTTGCCACAGTCACATTGGAGGGTTTATGAGGTCAATCAATCTGTTAAGAGTTGTTCTTACGTGCCTGCTGCTTGGCGGCATGATTTACGCCCAGGGTGTCGGAACCTCTGGCGATATCAGAGGTACCGTTACTGATCCGCAGGGAGCGGTTGTCGCCAATGCGACTGTGACAGCCACTGATGCAGGAAAAGGCATCAAGCATACGGTAACAACCGATGCCAGCGGCCAATTCCATCTGATCGCATTACAGCCGGCCACATACAACGTCAGCGTGGCGAAGTCCGGCTTCCAGTCGGAAATCGCAAAGAATGTTGTTGTAACCGTGGGTCAAACCAGCACCATTAGTTTCCCCATGAAGCTCTCTCAGGTATCTGAGCAAATTGAGGTCACTGCGGAGCCTCCGGTAGTGGAAACAGAAAAAGGAGCGCAGGCCAGCGTCGTCAATGAGCAAACCATTCGCGAATTGCCGATCAACCGCCGCGATTACCTTACGTTTACTCTGCTCGCGCCCGCCGTTTCTGATTCCACCCGCCTGGCCTCCGATCAGGACTATCGCGTCAAGCAGACGCCCCAGAGCGGTCTTTCTTTCTACGGCAGCAATGGCCGCGGCAATAGCGTTACCGTGGATGGCGGCGAAGTGAATGATGATTCCGGCGGCGTTCGCCTGAACATGGGCCAGGACGCAGTGCAGGAATTCCAGATCAACCGCAGCAATTATGGAGCTGACCTGGGCGGGGCCAGCGGTGCAACCATCAACATCGTTACCAAGTCCGGAAGCAATGATGTTCACGGCACTCTGTTCGGTTATTTCCGCAACGATGCCCTGGATGCCGCCAATCCATTTTCCGTTAGCCAGGCGCTTGCGCCAGGGGCGACTTTCAATCCTGCAGCTCCAGATGCCAATGGCACGCATGTCAAGGACACTTTGAGCCGTGAGCAGTTTGGTGGCTCGGTTGGTTTCCCCATCAAGAAGGACAAGACGTTCCTCTATAGCTCCTTTGAAGGGCTTATGTCCGATGCGCAGAATGCAGTTCCTATATTGACCAACACGTCAATCTTCAGGGCCAGCGCAGCACAACAGCCAATCCTTGGCGGACTCGCGGCTCAGGGCAATGGAGTGAATGTTCCGTGTCTCACGATCCCTGGAAGTAATCCTCCCGCCTTTGTGACGCTTCCTGCGGCAGTGTGTGCAGGAGCGCTGCAAAGCCTTCTGACAGTCGATCCAGGTGCAAGCCCCTCGCCGTTCTTAGGTCCGGGACAAATTGCCCGCAACGGATACATTGTGAATCAGTTTGAAAACAATGGCGGAATATTCCCCTACAATACGCGCCTCTATCTTGCTTCCACCCGCCTGGATCATCAGTTCAGTGAGCGTAATCAGGTGGCCTTGCGTTATAGCTTTGGCCATGATCTGGAGGAGAATCCTGACCTTACGTCGCTCACCGGCTTCTCCCGCGGCAGCTCAGTGAAAGCGTTTGACCATACGCTGCTCGGCTCCTGGTTCCATCAGTTCAGCCCCCGGACTCTGAATGAAGCGCGTGTGCAATGGAATTACGCCAATTTCGATGTTGTTCCTAACACCCCTGGTCAGGCAGGGCTTGATATTCCTGGGTTTGCCAACCTCGGTACTCAGATATTTCTTCCCAGCTTTACCATCATGCGGCGCTATGAGTTTGCTGACAACGTAAGCCTGACACGCGGCAAGCACACCATTAAATTCGGCGGTTATGAACTGTATCGGGGCAATCACTCGGAATCGCATACGTTTTTCCCGGGCCGGTTCGTGTTTGGTAATCTGCCTGGAGGTCTTCTCAGCCCGTGCTTGTCGGTGCCGGCTCTCTGCGGGGTGGCTGGAGCGAATGCCGCTCCGATAGACTCGCTCCAATCTGTTGCTTTGGGATTGCCGCAGTTCTATCAGCAGGGATTTGGAAACCCTATCTATAACTATCCGCGCCCGTTCACCGCCGCTTTTGTCCAGGACCAATGGGCGATGACGTCAAACTTCACCCTGAATGTGGGCGTCCGTTATGAATTGGATTCGCAATATGGCAAGTTGAGCACGGACAAGAACAACTTTGCTCCCCGTCTCGTTTGCCTGGGATCCTTTCAAAGACCACAAGACTGTTGTCCGCGCAGGCTACGGAATTTTCTACTCGCCCATCTATGGCCAGATTGCCGACGTAGTGCAGACATTGGGTCTGGTGAACGGTACACGGCCGATCGCACAGACGTTTGTGCCGTTGACTGCTTCGCCGGTGAGTTCTGCTGTCATCTTCCAGACTTTGTTTGCACAGAACAAGGTCCAGTGCACCACGCCGGCCGCTGGGAATGCCGCTTGCATTACTCCAGCAGACCTGACTCAGTTCGGCATCAACGTCACTCACACCGGTCCGGTGCCTCCGTTGAGCGTTTTGTTCAGCGGCCAGCCTAACTATCAGAACCCATATTCGCAGCAGGGTGAGATTGGCATTGAGCGTGAAATCACAAAAGGTTGGGCCGTTGCTCTGAGTGGTATTTACGTTCATACGATCGGGTTGCCGGTGGCCATCGATACGAACGCTTTGCCTGGGGTGCCGCTCCAGACAGTAACTCTGGCTACCGGGCAGAATGTTTCCTTCCGCAACTGGGCTGCTCCGCAGTGTCAAGGAGCAGGCATCGTCAATTGTTTCGCCAATCCGCTGTTGCTTCAGAATGACGTTTATTCCTCCAAAGGCTCGTCGATCTATGAAGGAGCAATCCTGGAAGTGAAGAAGCGCTTCAGCACACACTTCTCCGTGTTGGCCAATTACACCCTGAGCAAGGCTTTTGATACGACAACGGACTTCAACAGCGACTTTGGTCCAGTCGATAACGCCAACCTGGCTGGCGAACGGAGCTTATCTACCTTTGATCAGCGCCACAAAGTTGTGATTGCCACGATTGTGGATACGGGAAATAAATTCGGGCCCATCCTTTCGGGCTTCCAGTTGTCTCCTATTTACCGCTACAACAGCGGTCATCCTTTTAACCTGCTCGCCGGTACTGATGTGAACGGCGACCGCCATTCCACCAACGATCGTCCCATTGGCGCAGCGCGCAATACCGGACTTGGGCCGGATTTTATGTCCTTTGACATGCGCATCACGCGCCGGTTCAAGATGGGTGAAAAGGCCAATCTGCAACTTCTGGCAGAAGGCTTCAATCTTGCCAACCGCACAAACTTCGCCAGCGTGAATAACATCGTTGGCCCAAATTTTGGCTTGCCAGTGGCTGCCGGTGGGCAGCCAGGCTTCACCACATTTAATGTCAAAGGGACCTCAAGCTTATCGCCGAGTTCGCCTTTGGCCTTCACCTCAGCCTTGCCAACGCGCCAGATACAACTTGGCGTTCGCATCGGCTTCTAAACCTTTACCAGACGACGGGGGCGCATCATCTCCCGTCGTCTTTTTATTTATTAGAGAATTTACAGACCGGTTTTTACCTTAAGTGCGCCGTACTTGAATCTTCAACAATGTCTGCCGCTACGAATACAACGGTAAATATTGGCCAATCCACCGGCGCGCAGGCCGTGGTGGCGGCCCTTCTGCATCATGGCATCACGTCCGGGTTTGGCATTCCCAGCATTCATAACATTCCCATCTATGAGGTGCTTCGCCAGACAGCGGGCTTTCATCACTGCGTAGTACGCCATGAACAGGCCGCAGGATACGCAGCGGACGGTTTCTACCGCCAGAGCGGACGGGTTGCCGCCATCTTTGCTTCCACCGGCCCAGGCAATCTCTTTACGCTTGTTCCTTTGCTGGAAAGCCTGCAATCCAATACGCCGGTGCTGCTGCTAGGGTCCAATATCGCTTCAACATTGATGGGCGGGACAGGCGGCGCTCTTCATGAAACTCCTGAACAACTGGAGATCATCCGTCCCCTCACGCGCTTTGCCTGCCGGGTAAGCCGCCCCGACGAGATACCTGAAGCAATTGCTCACGCTGTGGAGATGTTTCATGGTCCGCTGCCTGGGCCTGCATTTATAGAGATTCCACACGATTTCTTTCATGCTCCGGTCACCGCAGTTTCTTCTGAAGTTCCAGCGCCAGCCAGCGGGAACGGGGAGTTTTCCCGCGATGCCATAGACGATGCGAAGCGGCAAATTGCAGCCAGCCGCAAGCCGGCGATTCTTCTTGGCTCAGGCGCTCGCGCCACGGCTGCGGTTTGGCAGATTGCTGAGTTGCTTCAGGGCCCGGTCTTTACTACTACCAGCGGCAAGGGAATGTTTCCTGCCGACCATCCGCTCTCTTTGGGCTGTATCTCCCGTCTCGGCGCGGTGCAGGACATATTGCAGCAGAGCGATCTGCTCCTCTCTTTCGGAGCACGTCTTACAGAGTTCGATACTGGCCGGTTCGGACTCCAGTTGCCGCAGCATCACATACAGGTGGTGGAAGATCGTGCTTATGCCGGGAACCGGCTTCCCTCAACGATTGTGGCAGGCAGCATCGACGCGATTGCACAGTCGTTCTCAGGCGGTGTACAGGCACGTTCCGCATGGTGCGACGTTGCCGCCATCCGGTCCTCTGAAGAAAAGCGATTGGAATCTCTGGGGCAGGACAGCTATGCGGCTCTTAAGCTTTTGCGCTCATCTCTTGGCCGTAATGACGTGGTGGTGAATGATCAATCCATCCTCAACTATTGGGCCTCAGCGTTTTTTCCTGTGCTTGAGCCGCGAACATTTTTGTATCCATACGGTTCGGGTACATTAGGGTATGCGCTTCCATCCGCGATTGGAGCGGCGTATGCCATGCGGCAGGCCGGAAATCCGCACAAGGTGATCTGCATTGCGGGCGACGGCGGATTTCAGTACACGCAACATGAGCTGGCGACTCTGGCGCAATACCAATTGCCTGTGAAAATCCTTCTGGTCAACGATGAAGCCTATGGCGTTATAGGATTTCTTCAGCGGTCCATGTTCGGCCAGACCTATGAAGTGGCATTGAAGAACCCGGATTTCTGCCAGGTGGCAAGCGCCTATGGGATAGATGCCCGGTGCGTCACCTCGTTCGCAGCTCTGCAGCAGAAGATGCCGGAATGGCTGAATGCGCCGGGAGCATCATTGCTGGAATGGCGCACGGAATTGAAAGCGCCATGGGAAACCGGCGCCATTGTGCGGCCAACGGGCATAGTTAAAAAAGATTCGTAGTTCACTCTGGAACCCTGAAGGAGACCATTCAGGCTATGGCTGTAAAGGAAGCAAGCAAAAGCGTACAAAAGCTTTTTGATCTGACGGGGCGCGTGGCGATCATCACCGGCGGATCTATTGGTCTGGGACGGCAGATGGCGGAAGCCCTGGCCGAAGAGGGAGCCAATCTGGTCCTTTGTGCACGCAAGAAAGAGCGCTGCGAAGAAGCGGCGCATGACATGGAAAAACTCGGCGTGCGCGCCCTGGCCCTGGGATGCGATGTGAAAGACCAGGCTAGCGTGCAGAAATTGGTGGATGACACCATGTCGCATTTTGGGCGCATCGACATTCTCATCAATAACGCCGGCATTTCCTG
Source organism: Acidobacteriaceae bacterium (assembly GCA_027307295.1). Classification (GTDB taxonomy): domain Bacteria; phylum Acidobacteriota; class Terriglobia; order Terriglobales; family Acidobacteriaceae; genus Angelobacter. The sequence goes on along the minus strand of DAHUXF010000002.1, from coordinate 16,767 downwards.
GGGTGTGCCCACGGAAAAAATGACGCTGGCGGAGTGGAACAAAGTCATCGAAACCAATTTGACGGGAACATTCCTTTGCGCGCAGGCAGCCGGAAGAATCATGTTGCAGCAGGAACGCGGCAAGATCATCAACATGGCCTCTGTGGCCGGCATACGTGGCGCGCCGCCAGAGACGGTGCAGGCCATCGCATACCATGCCAGCAAGGGCGGCGTGATCTCATTTACGCATGACCTGGCAGTAAAATGGGCGAGACATAATATCCAGGTTAATGCCATTGCCCCAGGATGGTTTCCTACACACATGTCGGAACGGGTGCTCGAAAGCAAAAAAGACTATTTGCTCAGCCACATTCCCGCGCGGCGCTTTGGTTCGGACCACGATTTGAAAGGCGCGGCGGTCTTCCTGGCTTCGGACGCATCCTCTTATGTCAGCGGCCTGGTCTTGGTGGTGGATGGAGGTCAATCCGCATGAGCCGACGGAGGGTATCATGAATATTCCACTTACGCCTCTGCGTTTTCTGCGCTACTCTGCACGTCAATATCCGCAGCGCACCGCCGTGGTTTGCGGCGAGCAACGCTTCACATATGCGCAATTCGCAGAGCGTACGGCGCGTCTGGGTGGAGCATTGCGCGGCCTGGGCGTGAAGCAGGGAGATCGTGTGGCCTTCCTCGGAGCCAATTGCCACCGCCTTCTGGAAGGTTATTACGGAGTGCTGGAAGCCGGCGCCGTTCTGCTGCCGTTGAATATCCGCCTGGCCCCCCAGGAGCTGGCATATATTTTGAATGATTCAGAAGCCACAGTGCTTCTGTTTGAAGACCAGTTCAAAGGACTGGTGGATTCGTTTCGCGGCGACCTTCACACCGTGAAGTCATTTGTTCCGCTGGATTTCAAGCCGGATGCCGGCTGGATGGTCAGGCAGAATTATGATGAACTGCTGGTAGCGGCCACGCCCTGCCAGATAGACATCATGCAGGTGGACGAAAACTCGCTGGCAGAGCTTTTCTATACCAGCGGCACCAGCGCCAATCCCAAGGGCGTGATGCTCACGCATCGCAACATCTATCTGCATGCACTCAATGTGGCCATCACCTTTGGCACTGGCAGCAGCTCGGTGGAGCTGCACACCATCCCGCTGTTTCATGCGAATGGCTGGGGAGTGGCCCACTCGCTCACCTACGTCGGCGGCAAGCATGTAATGATGCACAAGTTTGAGCCGGTTGAAGTTTTCCGGCTGATTGAACAGGAAGGCGCGCAGTCACTCAGCGTGGTCCCTGCCATGGCGACTGCACTGGTGAATTGCCCGGAGCGTCCGCGCTTCAACCTCAAGAGCTTGCAGCGCATGAGCATCGGCGGGGCTGCGTCCTCTCCAACCCTGGTGCATGAAGTGGAAACAAAGTTTGGATGTGCTTGCTATTCCGGCTATGGCCTTACGGAAACAGCGCCGGTGCTGACCACGGCACGTATGAAGGCCGGTGTGGAGTGGAGCGGAGACACACGGTATGAAAAACAGGCCAGTACTGGACACGCCATTCCGGGAGTTGAGGTCCGCGTGGTAGATCCCGATGGCAATGACGTTCCCCATGATGGAAAAAGCATTGGAGAAATTGTTGCCCGCAGTGACGGTGTTATGGCCGGATATTGGAAACAGCCTCAGGCCACGGCTGAGGTCATGCGCGGCGGATGGTTTCACACCGGCGACATGGCCACCATGGATGAAGACGGCTACGCGCTGATTGTTGACCGCAAGAAAGACATTATTGTGAGCGGCGGCGAGAACATCTCCTCGCTGGAGGTGGAAAAAACAATGCTGTCCCACCCCGGCATCTACGAAGTCGCGGTTATCCCGGTGCCCGATGAACGATGGGGTGAAGTCCCAAAAGCGCTGGTCGTCATGAAGCCCGGCGTATCGGCAACTGAAAGCGAGTTGCTGGAATTTTGCCGTAGCCGCCTGACGCATTATAAGTGTCCGCGCTCAGTGGAATTTCTTGACGCCCTGCCCAGGACTGGAACCGGCAAGGTCTTGAAAAAGGAACTGCGAAAGAAGTACTGGTCTGGAACAGAGAGCATTCGGCCGGAGTTCGCAACAAAACGATAGTATTTTATTCGGGGAAGAATACGGAGCTTGCGCACATCCGCCGGTTGCCGTGATTGGTTCTGTGTGCTAGCCGCAAAAACCGCAACTTCCTGATGCCAGACTGTCTTCATGAGGAGATTTTCCGTTACCGCGGGTTCATAGACTATGTCCAAACGCGTACTTGATTCCCCTGATGCGCTGAAAGAGTTGACCGGCCAGGAGATTGCCGTGACTGACTGGTTCAAGATGGAGCAGGAGCGTATCCAGCAATTTGCCGATACTACCCTGGACCAGCAATGGATTCATGTAGACGTGGAGCGTGCCAGGAAAGAATCTCCATTTCGGGCGCCGATTGCCCATGGCTTTCTGACTTTGTCATTGCTGCCGCACTTCATGCATCAGGCCATGGAGATCAAACAAGGAGTGCGTCTTGGCGTAAATTATGGATTAAATCGCGTACGGTTTGTTTCCCCGGTACGGGCCGGAGCAAATATACGCGCGCGTGTTGTGCTGGAATCCCTGAAAGATATTCCGCCCAACGGAATGGAAGCGGTCTTCAACATTACTGTGGAAGTCGAAAACAGCGAAAAACCCTGCTGTGTGGCCGAGTGGGTTGTGCGCTATTACCGTTAGGCAAGCCTTTTTACAGCTCTGTTCGCTCGCTCGCTTTGAGTCCCACTTTCATAAGCGTATGGGCCACCTGTCCAAGCGCAGCGAAGCGTTCGTCTTTGGTCAGCCCATGAAAGTAGCGGTAATAGATCTGCTGGATGATCACTCCAACCTTAAACATGGCAAAGACGTAGTAGAAGACGATATGTGAAAGATTGCGGCCGGTTTTCTCGGCATAGCGGTGCGCCAGTTCCTTGCGTCGCAACATTCCTGGTGCAACGGTCGGTCCCCAGCGCACCATCTGCATCTCCGGGGGGTCGTCGGGATCAATCCAGTAGGCCAGCGCCGTTCCCAGATCGGTGAGCGGATCGCCCAGGGTACACATCTCCCAGTCAAGCACGGCTTTCACCTTGGTGATGTCGGAAGCATCCAGCACCATATTGTCGAACTTGTAGTCGTTATGGACGAGCGTGGCGTCACTCACGGCAGGCATATGCTCTCGGAGCCAGGCTGAGAGCGGTTCAACCTCAGGCAGATCGTGCGTCTTTGAGCCGTGGTAGCGCTCCATCCATCCTTTTACCTGCCGTTCCAGATATCCCTGTGGCTTTCCTAGGTCGCTGAGGCCGAGCGCTGTATAGTCCAGGCCATGCAGGCCCGCAAGATTATCAATAAAGGATTCACTCAACACCCGCGCGGTGGCCGGCGGAAGCGCCATGCCTTCCGGAAGGTTTCTCCGCAGAATCACGCCGCGGACGCGCTCCATCACGTAGAACGGAGCCCCCAGCACGGTTTCATCCTGGCAGTAGAGCAGTGGCCGTGGGGTGGGATAGGCGGAATGCAGTTTGAGCAGGACATGATACTCGCGTCCCATGTCATGCGCAGATTTTACTTTGCTGCCGAACGGCGGGCGGCGCAGCACCATCTCTGTTTCCCCTAACGTTACCGAATATGTGAGGTTGGAATGGCCGCTGGGGAACTGCTTTACTGACAACGCGCCGCTGAACTCCGGCAAATGGGTACGCAAATACGGCTCCAACCGGACAAGGTCCAGCTCTTCACCTGCCCGGATGGGCCGTGAACTGTCCTGAAAACTTTCAGCAATGGAAAAGTTATGTGCTGCTTCGGCTCCCATGTTTGCGCATCCTCATGGCTCTTTTGTTCTATGGTTCTTTAGTTCGGCAAAAACTGGTTTTGCAAAAACTGGTTTTGCAAAAACTGGTTTTGCAAAAATTGGTTTTGCAAAATCTGTCCGGGCGCACTCACCGGTAGGTAATGAACTCCGTGTCAGTGAAGTGCGGAGTAGCATTATAAGCGCTCAGGGTGAACCTGTCTGCCGAGAACAGGAACTCGCTGAAGGCGCAATTCCTCACCATCCATGCCGCTTTGAGCGTTGCCTCGGTCGAGAGATCCAAGGCCCGTTGCATGGCCACTCCCACCGGCCCTCCGGAGCTGAACAGAGCAATCTGCTCTCCGCCATTCCCGTTCAGGGAAAGCTGTTCCAGCCCCTTCTGCACACGCAGGCAGAAATCAGGCCACGGCTCAATGCCTTCCACAGAAAGCCGGCCTTCAGCCCATCGCCCGATGACTACTTCAAAGATCTGCTGAAATGTTTTGAACTGTTCAGGACGTGTACGAGCGTTCTGGAAAGCCTGGTGCATCTGGCGGATGCCGGCATCTTGCTCAACCAAGCTCGGCAGTGCACGTTCCATGACCAACTCCGCCTGAAATTCATCAAAGGCATTGATGACGATGGGTTCTGGCCACGGCTGCCCAGCGGCCTGGAAAGCCTGGCCGGCAATGCGCGCCGTTTCCTGCTGGCGGACACGCGGGCCGGAGTAGACGCGGTCAAAGCGAAGGTTCAGTCCGGCCCAATATTCTCCGAGCATGCGGCTCTGTGTCTCGCCCTTGGCAGAGAGTTTGTCGTAGTTTCGTTCAAGAAAGGAAGCTTGTCCGTGTCGGACCAGAAAGAGTCGGCTCATGCTGAATTCAGTTGAAGGCAGAGAATATCACGTGCGCGGCAGCTGTGCGGCTTTCTGGAAGCCTAAACCGGCCTTTTCTTGTGTTGGGGCCCTTGTTCGCATGCCGGTTTTGGTCCTCTATGCGCCCGGAACCAGGAGTCGAATGGCCCAAAACGTAAGAGCTGCAACCAGGGCGGATGCGGGAATGGTAAGGACCCAGGCCCAGACAATGCGTTTTGCCACTCCCCAGCGTACTGCGGACAAGCGGTTAGTGGAACCTACCCCGATGATGGCGCCTGTGATGGTGTGCGTGGTGCTGACCGGAATGCCATTATAGGCAAGAAAGAACAGGGTGATTGCGCCAGCGCCCTCGGCGCAAAAACCGCCCACCGGCCGGAGCTTGGTGATCTTCGATCCTACGGTGTGCACAATGCGCCATCCGCCAAAGTATGTTCCCAAGGCGATAGCTGCGTGCGCGCCCAGGATGATACCCCATTTGTAATGGCCCCATCCTTTGGCAAATTCCGCCGGCGTGAGGTAGCCGCCCGCGAGCAAGGCTCCGGCAATAATGCCCATGGTTTTTTGCGCGTCATTACCGCCGTGGCCCAGGCTATAAGCAGCTGCGGAAAGAAGCTGTAATTTGCGAAACAATTTGTCGACGGTGCGCGGAGCGCTGCGGTAGAAAATCCACGACACGGCCACCATCAGCGCCAGGCCGATTACCAGGCCAATCATAGGCGCAAGCACGATGAAGATCAGCGTGGACATCCACTTCTCACCCAGGCCGGGGATTGTGCCGATGATAGGCCAGTGCAACCGGGGTTCACGGATTAAAACGTGCCATCCTGCGCGGGCGATGCCTGCGCCTGCCAGGCCGCCGATCAACGCGTGCGACGACGAAGTCGGCAATCCCCACCACCATGTGAGCAGGTCCCAGAGGATGGCTCCCGTCAGGGCTGAGAGAATGACATATTGCGTGACCTGTTTGGGATCCACCAATCCGCTGCTGATGGTCTTGGCGACTGCCGTGCCAAATACGAAAGCCGCGACAAAATTGAAAGTGGCTGCCCAAATGACGGCCAGACGCGGCGAGAGTACGCGCGTGGAGACCACGGTGGCAATGCTGTTGGCGGCGTCATGAAAGCCATTGATGAAATCAAACGACAGAGCAATTAGAATGGTGACGACAACCAGCGCTACGCTTGTGTGCACCTAAATTTGCCTCGCTTGAAAGAGAGTAGCCACGTGGTTTGCAGTTAGGCGCTCTTGAGCACCACGCCTTCGAGCACATTGGCGGCATCTTCAGCCTTGTCCGTGGCGGTTTCCAGAACTTCGTACAGTTCTTTCAGCTTGATCAGGGAGATTGGGTCTTTTTCTTTTTCAAATAGCTGGGCAATGGCCGCGCGGGCAACGCCATCAGCCTCATTTTCCAGCCGGTTGATCTCCACGCAGTTCTCCAGCACATTGTCATTTTTCTTTCCCAGCCGGGCCAGGGCATCAGTGAGCTGGTCTGACTGTTTCACCAGGATATCGGCCAGCCGGTACGCCGCTTCCGGAGCGGCAGTGATCTTGTACATCACCAGCCGCACTCCCGCTGCGTAGGTAAAGTCCAGAACATCATCCAGGGATGAGGCCAGCCGATAGATGTCTTCGCGATCAAAAGGCGTGATGAAGGTCTGGTTGAGTTTGGTGAGGATGTTATGGGTCATATCGTCGCCGCGATGTTCAATGTCCTTCAGTTGCTGCACGCGCGCGTCAACGTTTTGAAAATCCTCCAGTGTCTTCTTTAAAAGACGGGCGCCGTCACCCAGGTTGCTGGCCATTTCAGCGAACATATCGAAGAACTTGGTTTCTTTCGGAACAAGGCGGACCATTGGAATCTGGAGGTCTCCTGAAAAATTGTTAAGGAAATGTTAAAGCCAACCGAGCACTATCGCATGCTGCTTGCGATCTGGTCAAACACAGGTCCGGAGTACAAAAGGAAAAGGCCGCCCAAAATGGCGGCCTCGGCCTTCTAACCTTGTGTGTGTTTTACAGTGTGCTTTCAATTTCAAATCCCCAGGCTTCAAGCAAGGGTTCGGGGATATATTTGCTGTTCTTATTTCGGCGCGCCCACTCGCGCAGACGAGTAGACCGGATGTATTGATCAGGCGTCAGCTTGAATTCCTTTACCGCCTGCTCGAAAGAAGTAACAACGGGGATGACTGGCCCGATGGGCTCTGGCTTTCCCCAGTTAGGATTACCGCGTCGCCTTGCCATAGTCGATTTCGCCCTGCCTTTTTAGGTAGAAGAGTGCTTGCAAACTTATGAACTTACAGTATTTTGGATTCCTGACAGCTGCCTTTGGTTTCAAATCTATTCAAAAATAGGCGCTTAACGATCTCAGTGGGAACCGGATTACTTGCAAAAACTACTCATTATAAAGCTATTTACAGGACTTTGCAAGCCTGAATATGCCAGTGATTATGAAATTCTGTATGCCAAAAACCTTATAATATTTACACACAACGACAAAATTTAAAGCCAACATTCAGTTAGACGATTCAAAACATGTAGCATCTCCTATGGAGACGGGAAAAAGGGTCAGGATCAGGTTTTTATCTATCTGTCTGAAACAAAAGGGACAACCATTAATTGTGAGGAAGCCCGGCAGACCAGGGTGTCCTTTTCATCGTAAATAGCCGCCTCACTGAACAGGACATTCCTGCCGGCCTTTAGGCATTTACCCACTGCCCTGAATTGGCCTTCCAGCACCGGTTTCAGGTAGCTCACCTGCAGGTTGATGGTGGTGGCATAACTTTCGGGGTAAACCCGCGAGATGGCAGCTACCGCACACGCGGAATCCGCAATGGACGCCAACACGCCTCCATGCAGCACTCCATTCTGAGTTAACTGCGGTCGCACCTGGGCCACAAACACCGCATGGCCCGGCTCTACTTCCTTCAATTCCAGTCCCAGGGTTTGCCAATAGGGCACAATGCCGGTCATAAATTCTTTGAGGTCGCTCATTGCGGCTACACTTTATCACTTGCCCTGCTGGACGTGCTCAAGGACTTCCTTGCTGGCGTCACAGCACTGGCAAAAATTCTTTAGTATGATAATGGCCCAAGTATTAAGACCATGTTACAGAGGAGGAAAGAATGAGGTTCGTGGCGCGGGTTGTCTCTACCGTGGTTCTGGGGTCATCTTTTTTATTGACGCCGGTATTTGCAGAGGATGCACTTAAGGCGTCGAATTCAAACACGCCGGAAACTGGCGTCTCCAATGCTTCCGTCAGCACCGCAGACTATCTTGCGCCGGTGCTTCCCGGTCCGCCGCAAGCCAAGGCCAACTCCAAAGCCAAAGCGGCTTCTGATAGCGCCGAGTATCCAGCGGTTGACCTCTTTGTCGGATACTCATTTGTCCGCTTCAGCACCAACACAGGCGTAAAAGAGACCTTCAACTGGCATGGTATTACCGGCGCTTTGGCTGGTAATGTAAATCGCTGGTTCAGCCTGGTGGGCGACGTCAGCGCATTCCGCATCAAGGACCTTCCGCCCGGCATCACCGGGAGCGGATATACCTTTTTGGTTGGGCCGCAATTCTCCCATCGCCATGAACGCTGGACTCCTTTTGTCCACGCTCTTGTCGGTGGAGCGCGCCTTTCGGACATTCAGATTTCCACCATACCCACCGGCTCGTCTTTCTTTAATCGATCATTTTCCGCGAACTCCTTTGCCACAGCGCTGGGCGGCGGTCTGGACGCCAACATCAACAAGCATGTGGGCCTGCGTCTCTTCCAGGCTGAATACCTGCTGACCAAGTTCAAGGACGGCCGTAACGACAAGCAGAACAATCTGCGTGCTTCCGCGGGACTTGTCCTGCACTTTGGCGGTAATCCTCCGCCACCGCCGCCGAACCATCCCCCCACAGTTGCCGTGTCTGCCAATCCCACCAAGGTTTTTGCCGGCTCAGGGGATGCCATTACGCTACAGGCCAAGGGCAGCGATCCGGATAATGACAATCTGACCTACAAGTGGACTGCCACTGGCGGGACCGTGGAAGGTACGGGCACCGATGCGCGCTGGAACTCCACCGGAGTGGCCCCCGGCACATACACTGTGACCGTAACCGCAGATGACGGACGCGGCGGCACGGCCAGCGCTTCCACAGACGTGCAAGTGGAGCAGAAGCCCAACTCTCCGCCTACCATCTCCTGCGCTGCCAATCCGGCCACCATCACCGTAGGACAGCGCGCCACTATTGCTTCCAGGGCCAGCGATCCTGACAATGATCCGCTTACCTACAGCTACAAAACCACGGGCGGCAGCATTGTAGGTTCAGGCGCAAACGTGCAGTTTGACTCCACCGGCGTTGCTCCCGGCAATTACACCGTGACCTGCCACGTAAGCGATGGACGCGGCGGTGAAACCGATTCCACCGCTCAGGTCAACGTACAGGCTCCGGCTCCTCCGGCGGAGCAGCGGCAACTGGAACAGCGGCTCTCCCTGCACAGCATTTATTTCCCCACGGCCCAACCTACTGTTGCCAATCCCAACGGCGGCTTGCTCGCCAGCCAGCAGCGTACCCTCGTCACCCTGGCCAGCGACTTCAAGAAGTATCTGGCCTTTAAACCGGACGCCCACATCATCCTGCAGGGCCATGCCGATCCTCGTGGAGGTCCGCAGTACAACAAGCTGCTGTCTGAGCGCCGCGTAGCGCGTACCAAGGCTTTCCTGGTGCAGCAAGGCGTTTCTGCCGATGCTATTGACACGCAGGGCCTGGGTGAAGAACAGCCCATGAGCGCCGATCAGGTCAAGCAGGCCGTGGCGCAGGAGCAGGGCATTAGCGCGGCAGAAAAAGCGCAACTTAACCGCAATGCCGCCGTGCTGGCACTGGCCCAGAACCGCCGCGTGGATGTTACGCTCAGCACCACCGGACAAACCTCAGTGCGCCAGTTCCCATTCAATGCGGAAGACGCTCTGAACCTGATTAACCCGCGCGGTACCGGTAAGAAAGCCCCGGCTAAAGCCGGTGCAAGAACCGGAGCCGCCAGAAAGAAAGGCACAACCAAAAAGCAGTAGCTGCATTAACAACAGCAGTTGCATTTGCACAGATGGAATTGCGGCAGGCCTCCTGGCCTGCCGTTTTTCTCTGGTCTTTAGTCAGTCCTTCTTATCCATGCCGAAACAAATCTGCCGTGCGGAAATGTGAATGGCGCAAGCATCACCTTGACCAGGAATTCTTCGCCATCCTTGGCGCGGGCCCGCAAAATCAGGTTGGCTCCCATTTCGCGTATGCGCGGATCATGCCGGTAGTTGTCCCGGTGCGTTGTGGCGTGAATGTTTCGAGCATCCTCGGGCAACAGCATTTCAACCGGCTTTCCCAGGAGTTCGGAGCGTGAATAACCAAAAATCAATTCTGTACGCGTATTCACCAGGCAGATGTTGCCATTCCAGTCGACTACCACAAGGGAGTCGGGGCTAATCTCCATGATTGCCGGTGACAGCTCCCGTACGTAGGCTTCAAATTCATTGGGGCGCTTGGTTTCTTCCAGCGGAGCACTCATACGTTTGACTCGCATTTCTGCCGTCCCTGGTTTTGAATGGCTTATGCTGTACGGCTGATTTGCTTTGCGGCTGATCTTTGCAGCGCGGTGTGACGGCTACCTGATAGACACCTCGACCCAGGTCTTATTGCGAAAGCATCATCTTTTCCGGCGGCATTCGGGCCCAGTCACACCCCTGGGAGACTCAAGGCTTAATTGCATTGCGCAGTGCGGGAAATCTGAAAAAGACAATTTCTGAATCTTAAAAGCGGGACGGGTCCGTCGATGGTAGCGCGACCGAATTCTCAACTCACTATAGAATGGATTCATCCGTATTTGAATATCCCAGGCCGGGATGGCGGAACTGGCAGACGCAGCGGACTTAAAATCCGCAGGGCTTAAACGGCCCGTGGGGGTTCGAGTCCCCCTCTCGGCACCACTAAACAACTGATGCGGAAGGGTTAATTGACATTTCGCAGGTTGACTCGTTCTTGAGTAGGAACATCACTGTGACCAATAATGTGACCGATCTGTGGATCGTTCACCTTCTCGCTGTTCTGCAACAGTAACATTGCATCAGCGATATCGTTTCGACTAACGATTGCGTAGCGCTCAAACACGCTGCGGGTTCGCCAGCCGCCGATTTTCATAATTACTGTCTCAGGCACACCAGCCCTGCGCAGGTTGCGAGCCGCGGTTCTGCGGAGATCATGAAACAGAAGGCCAGGGACGCCAGCCGCTCACGACCACTGCAAAACGGCCTCAACACATCGCTGATACCTCTGCGATTGGGAGTAAGCGCCTGTGCCAAGGCCGCGGGCGGAATTCTTCACGGATGCTTAAGCAGCTGCGTGCACCGCTCCGGTATGGATTGCCCACGTCTGCGGATCAATGGAGTTATAACTTTTGATTTCCTTCAGATTGTCCCCGGCAATCTGGAAGTAGTCTTCCTCAAAAATCTTGAAACTGCACAGATCAATCGGCGTGACCTCGCTGGCATTGATGGGCGGCAATACCGCGGCGGTCTCAAGCGCTCCAGCCGCCAGTTCGGAACAGAAGAAGCTGGAAAAATCTTCCCGGTTCAGGGTCGGGTTCTCATGGCCCAGCGCCCTGTCCATCAAATCCAGCGCCAACTTGATCATTTGCGGCACATCGTAGGGCTTATTCTCCTGGTTGAGACACCAGTTATAGAACTTTTCCTGGTTGGCTTTTACTTTCAGGCGCGCATCAGGGGCCAGGCGAAGCACCCAGATCTCTCCGGGATAGGTCTTTACCCGGTCGCTCAAGCGCGAGATGATCACGCCGCTTTTGCCGTTCAGCGACGCTGATTCGATAATCTGGTTCAGATAGCCGTCCTCGCCGATGCCTGGCACATCTTTTACCTGCGTCTGCATGATGATTCCCACATGCGATACGGTCGCCCGGGTCGCCCATTTGATCAGTTCTGCGAAATTTCCTTTGCCGCCAAAAGCGATGATGTCGCCAGGCTTCACCTGGCTGCGGATTTGCCAATAGTCTTTCGTCTTTAATGACATAATATTTCTCCTTCAAAAAATTGAGTGCGCGGATCTTTTATCGCAGGTCACGCAGTATGGGCGTGTCCTGGCTGCGCCTCTTTGGTGTGTTAGGCTCTGTGTTTCGCTCGCGCCTGGGCTGGAGGCGGTGCAAGATTTCCGCGGTGAAATCAATCGCGGTACAAGTAGCTATAGCTAGTTAATCACTTCGTTATGTGCCGGTATGTGACTCGCATCACCCATTCGATGTGAGTTCGGAAACGGGACGGCTTGTTTCAACGGGCTTTTTCACAGCTCGTGTTCAGTCCCATGTCTGCCTTAAATCAAGATGGGCAGTGGAGTTTGCCGTCGGTTGAGTGCGGATGTGACTCATTTGTGACCACTGGGCCTTCATGGGCCCTTACCGAACCTCACGGTTCAGATATCGCCGGAAAATGAAAAGGCCCGTATTTATTCGGCTTTCGTCAACTCTGGAGAATTGAGACGAGGACTTAAAATCCGGAGGGATTACACGACTGGTGGGGGTTCGAGTCCCCTCTCGGCACCACTAAATAATTTTGCTGCCCCTGGCTAGAACGTCAGCATACGGATACCCTCTCTCATCCGCCCGTATTCGACCTTCTGATGGTGAGTCTGTGTGCACGGCGTCTTTGTTTCTTTTTGGCCAGCCGGACTTCCTCATACTTGTTAAGCGAGGCAGCCTGCTTTTCGGATTTAGGGGCTTTCGGTGGAGATGTGGCGTCCGATCTATCAATGGGTGTGATGCTCATATTTTCTCCCTTAATTGCTTCTCATCTTAAAGACTGCTTCTCAATAGGAAGCCGCTATCACCAGCGCTGGCTGATGGCCTATTGAAAGCATAGGTACTCTGGAGCCAGAAAACTGTTCAATTGTGAACATCATTTTCCTGGCGTGCTGATTGCTCACGTGCGTGTTGGCTTCCTTGCCTCACGATCCCTATCGGGCTGGACAATCGACGACAATTAGATCAATGATTTCTGGCGCAGGAAGCAAAGACTGCCCTTGGGCACTTTGGCATGGGGTCGCTAGTAGGGATCAGATCGATAGGGAGCTGGGAGAAAAGACATGATTTGGAAATGGACGCTCGGTATCCAGGTTTTGGCGGCGGTTGTCTTTGCATCTTTCGCCATTTTTGTCCTGTCCAGAGTATCAATCGTTTTGAACCTCATTTTTGGCGCTGGGAAAAAGTCCTCAAAAATAAAATCTCTCTACAGGGATGTCCGCGATTGGACCATCATCGCTTTTTTTGCCGGACTCGCCTTCATCCTGGCTGACTTTGTCGTGTGGTTGGGACCCTACGCCAGGGAGGGCTATTCCTGGATCGTGCAAACGTTTGGCCTGCAAGCAACGCACCTCTTGCTGGCAGCGGCTGTTGTCATGTTTGGTGTTAGCGCATTTGTTTTCAAGTCGAACTACCAGCGCGTTTATGGAATTGTCGAGGTGGGATTCGCATTTGTAGCCGCGATTGTTTCGGCACGGCAGATCAAGCCGGAGGGCGATTGGTCAGGACCGGTCGCAACGTTGATCGGGTGCGTTTACATTGTGAGCAGAGGATTAGGAAACATGGAGGACGGACGGAAAGCAGAACAGGCACGCAAGAAGGAGGCAGAAAAAACGGTGGCTGCTGAACCAGCTTCTTCAGTTGGCGGCAGGTAACTTTGCCAAAGTGCCTGAAGCGGAGCTTAAGGGCTCACGTAATCGAGCATTTGGAAGAATCATTCATGTGTTCGTTCTTAATGGCTGCCCTTCTTTTTGCCGGAGTATTGCCCCTTTTTGGGTTGGCGCTTTATGGTCGGAATGGTCTTAAAGAGTTCAGCAGGCGGCATGGCCAGACCGTAGGAAATACGCATAAGTCCTTCAAATGAAACGTTCCGCTCCGAACGTTCGATCCTGCCGATTTGATTCGTTTCAAAACCGCATAGCTCCGCCAGCTTCTCTTGTGAGAGGTTGCGGCTCTTCCGTAGCTTCTTCAGTTGTTGGCCGAACAAAACCAATGCGTTGGGCACGGCATATAGGGTCTTGCGGCGCGTCACCAAAATCTATACCCAATTAGGACCTAGTCCTGATTGGTTGTATAATTCTGGGTGCTCTTATATGGCACCAAATATACCAGAGATCAGTTATGTGGCTTGCTGGACTGAGGACGATGGCATTTATTCCTGCACGCACAAACATCCCAGTGTGGCAGACGCGATGAACTGCCTTGTCCCGGATGGCGGAAGCTTTATTCGCGCCATTGACGCCGGGGTCTTCCGGTCGCTGACGAAGCGGGAGTTTATAGACTTTCTCGAATCGTTAGGGGAGATGCCCTGGAGTTGGAGGAATAAAGCTCAAAGGGAGCGTTCGCACCTTTAACCGTCTGTGAGCGCTGAATAAGGAACCGCCCTGACGGCGCACGGGAAGGGAAGCGACTCTCTGCGGCTTTTTTATGTTGTTCCTGAGCATGGAGTAGCAGTAATGCCCCACGGTATAGAGCCATAAAATTGTCTGGCTTCAGCCGCCAGGTAACCTCAGGGGCTGAAGCCGCAGTCTATATCGGGCTTACCGCAGGCCTGAAGGGGCCTGCTCCACCCTGTTTACCGACATTTCATTCCGCTGCAATCTCAGGTCTGAAGCCGATTCTTGAGTCGTCTTTGCCGCTGGCATTTATGCCGGCATGAAATACCTGCTCCACCCTCACTCACAACTTTTCTTGAGCGCTGCCAAGCCGGTCCAACTGCCATATCTTCATGAGCTCTCCCTTCGAAAACCCTAATGATCTTTCACACCCGGACCCAAGAATCTGCATTTTTAACGATTCAACCAGTGCCGCGCAGATTTGTGACCTTTATCACAGGTGGCAGCGCCGGTCTTCACGTAAAGTAACTGGTTTTCATCATGGGTGGCTTGGGGTTTAATATTCCTCCCAGGCGTTTCGGTGTACCATACCGAGTTTTGTGTTTGAGAGAGGATGCGGAACTTATGAGAATTGCGGTCCTGCTGGAAAAACAGCCAGGTGAAGCCAGGGTAGCGCTGGTGCCTGAGTCCGTGAAGAAGCTGGTTGCTGCCGGGGTGGAAGTGGGAATTGAAACAGGCGCAGGCCTTCATGCCGGCTTTGCTGACAAGGAGTATGAAGCTGCCGGCGCCAGCGTGATGGGTCGCGCCAACCTGTTGCCGGAAGCCGACATTCTGGTCTGCGTCAACCGTCCCGAAGCGGATGACATAGCAAAGCTGAAAGCCAGCGCGGTCATTATCGGCTTTCTCAAGCCGCTGGATGAACCTGCCGCCCTGGAGCCTTTAATTTCCCGCAAGCTCACGGCCTTTGCCTTGGAGCTGGTTCCGCGAACCACGCGCGCACAGTCCATGGACGCGCTCTCCTCCATGGCCACGGTGGCAGGATACAAGGCCGTCCTGATTGCGGCTGCACGCCTGCCGCGCATGTTTCCCATGCTGATGACCGCTGCGGGCACCGTGCCTCCGGCAAAAGTCCTGGTGCTGGGCGCGGGCGTGGCCGGATTGCAGGCCATTGCAACGGCGCGCCGGCTGGGCGCTGTGGTTGAGGCGTATGACGTTCGCGAGGCGGCAGGGCAGGACGTTAAATCGCTGGGCGCAAAGTTTCTGGAAGTCGACCTTGGCGGCATTGAGACGCAGGACGCCGGTGGTTATGCCAAGGAACTTTCTCCGGAAGCTCTCCAGCGCGGACGGGACATGGTGGCGAAACATGCTGCCCTGGCCGACGTGGTGATTACCACGGCCCAGGTCCCTGGCCGTAAAGCGCCGCTCATGCTGACGGAAGAAGCCGTCAACAGCATGCGCGCTGGGGCGGTGATCGTAGACCTTGCCGCTTCCACCGGAGGCAACGTTGCAGTTACGCGTCCTGGTGAAGATGTACAGCGCAATGGCGTGACGGTGCTTGGTCCGCTCAATCTTCCGGCCACGGTTCCCGGACATGCCAGCCAGCTCTATTCCCGCAATCTGACCAGCTTTATTGCTCTGATCAACGATAAAGGCAACCTGAAAATCGATATGAATGACGACATTGTAAAAGGAGCCTGCGTTGCCTATCAGGGTGGGAACGTGCACCCTAAAGTCGCGGCTGCCCTGGGAATTCCAGTGGCGTAAGAAAGAAAAAAGGAGACCTGAATGGATCACTTCGTGTTTCATCCTACGGCGTTTGTCGCCGCTCTTTACATGTTTGAGGGGCCGGGCGGAGGCATGCACCTGAGTCCGGCAGTTCTGATTGCGTCACTTTATGTGTTTGCGCTGGCGGCCTTTCTGGGGTTCCAGGTGATTTCCCGCGTGCCGCCGTTGTTGCATACGCCGCTGATGTCGGCCACGAATGCAATTTCCGGCATCTCGCTGATCGGCTCGTTGGTCATTGCCGGATCGCGCTATGACCAGCATCAGATGCTGGCGTCCATTCTGGGTTGTGCGGCAGTGACCTCCGCCATGATTAACGTGACCGGCGGCTTTCTCATTACTGACCGCATGCTCAAAATGTTCCGCAAGAAGGAAGCCGTCAAGCCGGAGGAGAAAAAGTGAGCAACGCTCAATATTTTCTTGAAGCCACATACCTGATTGCTTCCTGTCTTTTTGTCCTGGGCCTGAAGGGGCTCAGCCATCCGGATACGGCGCGGCGCGGCATGATTATGGCGGCGGCGGGCATGGCGGCGGCGGTGTTTGGCACGCTCTTTCATCCCGACATTCACAACTATCTTTATATCGCCATTGGGTTGATTCTGGGTTCGTCCATTGGCATTCCCATGGCCATGGTCCCCATGACGGCCATGCCCCAGCGGACCGCGCTCTCCCATGCGTTTGGTGCGTTGGCGGCGTCGATGGTCGGTATTGCCGAGTACGTCATCCATGGCGCATCCCTGGGCGGAGTTAAAGTTGGCGCACTGGGTCTGGAAGTCATGCTCGGTTCGCTTACGGTGACTGGTTCGCTGATTGCCGCGGCCAAGTTGCAGGAGTTGATGCGCGGCACCCCGATCATGTTCAAAGGCCAGCAGGTTTTTAATCTTGGGCTTTTTATTGTGATGGTGGGCTCGTTTGTGATGTGGCTCATCAACCCGGCTGTTCCA
>DAHUXF010000029.1 GCA_027307295.1 Acidobacteriaceae bacterium | reverse complement strand
CTGCCGTGAACTCTGGAAGGCCGCCGATCCCGCCGCTGAAGAGGCACGCCTGATTGATGAACTCGCACGACGTGCCCAGCTCCGCAACAAACCCAAGCCCCGGTACTATGCCGAGCTGACTGTGTCGAAGGACCGCAGCTACATTGCCACCAAGCGTGATTCCTCCTCAGGTCTCAAATGACTCTTCCTCGTCCAACCCGCGCTGTCCGCTGCGAAGCGAATTACTCTGTGCCGGCGCTTTGCTTGTTTCGATTCGGTCTCACGCATTCGTCAACTGTTCCGGCGCTCGCCCCGCGATTCCTGTGGGGAACCAGGCAAGAGCAGCGCGCGCGCCAACGGAAAAGCATATTGTCATTTGCGCCGCAGAAGGAGCGGCAGTCATCGGGCCGCGATCTTCTCTCTTGTCTAGGTCGATTCCTTACAGCAGACAGCATTTGCTCCGGCCCACTCAGGTGCGGGTTTGCACCTCTAAAGATACTGAGGAGCAGATACTGAGGAGCCTGGATGCCAGATGATTACCGAATTCGCAAGGTCCTGCAAACCGTTCAGGGCGACCCTTCAAAAACTGTTCTGGAGCTTGCGCGCCTGGTCAACCTCAGCAACTCGCGGCTGGGCCATCTATTCCGAGTCCAGGTGGGCACTGACTTAGATAGTTTTCTCCGCGACGCTCGTCTTGAAAAAGCTGCGAAGCTCTTGCAGCAAACGGAGCTGTCCATCAAGGAAATCGCGGCCGCGATTGGTTATCATCACTCCTCCAGCTTTGATCGCGGATTTGAAAGGAAGTTTGATGTGGCACCTGCTGACTACCGCAGAAGGCATCGCCCTTGAGAAGGGACGGCGGCCGTTCACGCCGCGCCTTAGCGTTCGTAACTAAAAAATAGCTGGTAGTGCTAATGGAACAGGGTTGACTCTGCGCGTGCTGCACAGTCATATTGTCGAGTGCTCATCCGTGAGCAGGACGCTTACGGCTTGGACCCGGCAGACACTGCGGCAGCGTGGAGGGACATGCGTCCGGATGCTAAGCAGTCCGTTTCTTTGGCGGTAGCTGCCCTTAGCTGTGGGCGGATCAGTTAACCGATTCAATGGGTGCCGAAGCCCATCCGCAGTGACTGTGCAGCCCTCTTTGAAGCCTCCGTCTGGCTTTCATGCGATTCCTCGTCGCTCCACACTGTGATGGGTTGGGAGAAACCCAACCCATTTTTCCGTCACAGCTATCGATCAAGAGCAGAGTATTTCTGCGAGCCAGCACCGAATTGGCAAAATCAAAACTGAACGAGGAGACAACTCTAATTCGCCGAGTGATCCTAGCGCCTAGGGCTAAGAAATAGCCGATACGGCTAAGCGGTGCCCGTTGACTCTCCTTTATTGCTGCTGTCAAAATCGCGGTCACTTCGCCGATGTGGTGATTACGTCGAGAAAATCAAAGAGCGTGACAGATCACCGGACCCGCAAGGAACATCAGGCTGGTTGCGACGGAACAGTCAGTCGGATGGTCTTAGGTACATCCACCACGGAATGAGGGAAGCAGTCTGAAGACAACAGATTGCCGGTGCAGTTGCCACTGGACGATTTTATTCTCCTGCGACAATCATCGGCTCACACGAGTTCCAACACTCTGTCTCGACGCCATGCGCGAACGGACATGAAGGAGGACCGTGGAGGGCTCCCATGGGTGTATTTCATTCGCCTTCAAAGAAGAACGCTACCAATAGCGCGTTGTCGCAGAACGGCGCAAACCTCGCCTTGAGGAATAGAGAACCGGAGAACATCGCTGCGTGCAATGGGGCAGCCAAGAGCAAAGCGGTTAAGCCGGGTACTCTTATCCAGATGGTGCGCGATTGCCGTCTCTGTAAAATCCTGCAAATGATTGAATCCGGTTCGCCTCACAAGATTCACGACCTGGCTCGTGAATGCAATCTGAGTCATTCGCATCTTCAACATCTATTCAAGCAGCACACCGGCCTGGGACTCGGTCGGTTGCTCACGGAGCAAAAAATGCAACGCGCAGCCGACCTCCTTGTGCGTACCAGCATGAGCATCAAGGAAATCGCCTGGGCAGTAGGTTATGAACACACCTCAAGCTTCACCCGCGCATTCGAACGGCATTTCCGGCTAGCACCTCGAAGTTACCGAGAAAAACAAAGCCGACGAATTGTTAATAGTTGAAGATTCGCTTATGCGAGGGAGACCCAGCAGTAAGCTCTCTTTTGCGGCCGCACCAAACATACCATACGACAAGTGCGGGCTGTAATTCTCCCTCGCTATGAAAGGGATGCATCGCAGACAGAACTTATGACCTGCGCGTGATTTTATCTCACATACCGCGCTTACGATGACGGCTCTGTGCTTCGCCTAGATCAACGTCATCGCACAAAATGCTAACGAAAAGACATTTCTGCTAACTCTTTATTGTTGCCGCGAAACGCGGGCGGGATAAGCTTTCGGTCCTGGTGCTTGGTCATAGGTTTGCCGATCGGCACCGACTTCGCGCCGGCACCTTCAAGTTGCCTTGAAACATGGTTGTCAGGCGGCAACCGCAAGAGAGGAGGCAAGTCATGCACTTCAACGTTTTCGGCGAAAAGGTTTCCAGGGCGCGCTACCGCGAAATGCTCAACGCGGCCAAAAACCGGCGTGAACTGATTGCCGCTGGCCTCACCAGCCGGCGCGACCTCGTCAAGATGGGGCTGCTCACAGCCGGCGGTATGCTGGTAGCCAAGAGCGGATTGAGCGCACGGGCCCAAACACTCACCCCTGGCAACGTCAACGGCAAGTCAGTGAAAACGAATAACCCGCCCAGCTCCGGGCAGAATACCAGTCCCGGCACAAATCAGAACTGTGTGCCCGGCAATCAATTGGCCAGTCCAGCGACTGTTCCATTTGTGACGCCGCTGACTGTCATGCCGCTGGCAAAGACAGTTTCGTCGCTGAGTCCGGCACCGACCGAAAATCCAAATGCCGGCGCAGGAGAAGTGCGGGCCGCTCCTTTCCAAGCGCCACTCATTGACCCCACCAGGTTCCCAGTGGTTCCTGGTACGCTCTACCAGTTCAACCAGAGGCAGTTCACAACCAGCTTTTCGCCGAGTCTGCCGCTCCAGACAGTTTGGGGTTTCGACGACGGCACCGGTACGCGTAGTCCTGGACCGACCTATCAAGCCTTCTATGGCAAGCCGCAGCTGACGCGCAACATCAATTCGCTGCCATCAATCACGGAGAAGAACAACACCGGGTTTGGCATGGCTTCAGTGACTACTCATCTGCACAATGCGCACAATCCTTCAGAGAGTGACGGAAATCCCTGCGACTTCTATACCAACGGACACTTCTGCGATCAGTACTATCCCAATGTGCTGGCCGGGTTCAACTCCACCAATGCTCCCAATGGCGACATCCATGAGGCACTGGGCACGCTATGGTATCACGATCACCGCGTGGACTTCACGTCGCAGAACACCTACAAGGGCCTGGTCGGGTTCTATTGCCTGTTCAACCAGTTCGATACCGGCGATGAAACCACCGGTTTCCGTTTGCCTAGCTTCCCGCAGTTCGATATTCCACTGGCCTTCGCGGACAAAGTCTTTGATCCGGACACCGGCCAGCTGGTATTCGACCTGTTTAATCTGGACGGTATCCTGGGCGACAAGTTTCTGGTGAACGGCACGATCCAGCCCTTCTTCCAGGTTTCACCCCGGCGTTATCGTTTCCGTCTACTGGATACAGGTCCATCTCGTTTCTACGAGTTCTTCCTGACCGGCAATGTTGGAGGCACCAGTTCGCCGACGACCAATCCATTTTTCCTGATTGGCACTGACGGCAACCTCATTCCTGTGCCCATTCAAGTTAACAGCGTGCGCATTGGCCCCGCGGAGCGCGTGGACGTGGTGATTGATTTCACTAACTTTGCCGGCCAGACGCTCTACCTGGAGAACCGACTGAACCAGATCAACGGTCAGGGACCGGTGGCGGTTGACAGTCAGCTCTTCGCGCAGAACGAGCCGGTCAACACCGAATGCACCCAGGTTCTGGGACCGACAACGCCAGCAATCAAGGCAGCTGGCGCAGGCGACCAGGTGATCCAGTTCCGTGTAACCGGTCCCAAAGTCAAGGACAACAGCTTGCCTCCGAGCAGGCAGAAGTTCTATTCTCTGCCGACCACAACCGATGAGCCAAGAGTTGTTCGGACCTTTAAGTTCGATCGCTTGAATGGACAATGGTCGATCAACGGTCAGTTTATGGATTGCAACACCTTCCGTTTCACGGTGCAGCAGAACAGCGTCGAGCACTGGCTCCTGACCAATCTCACGGGCGATTGGACGCACCCCGTCCACATCCACCTGGAGGAACACCAGATATTGAACCGCAACCGGGTGGCGCCGAACGTACCCGCTGACCAGGGACGTAAGGATGTGACCCAGTTGCATCCCAACGAGCGGGTTGAGCTGTTCTTCCGCTTCCGCGATTGGCTGGGCAAGTACCCCATCCACTGCCATAACGTGGTGCATGAGGACCACGCCATGATGGCACTGTGGCACGTCGAGCCGACAGGCGACAACGTGCAGGTACCGTAACGAGCTGAGAAACTGCGCCCCGCGCAACAGAGTCTTGTGCGGGGCGCGAAAGGAGATCGAATCATGCCTGATATTTCAAGACGAAAGTTCGTGAGCCTTGCGGCAGCAGCGCCGCTGGCAGCCTCGCCTCTGTTGGACGGTTTTCCAGTCAGCGCTGCCTTCGGCAAAG
Source organism: Acidobacteriaceae bacterium (assembly GCA_027307295.1). Taxonomy (GTDB): domain Bacteria; phylum Acidobacteriota; class Terriglobia; order Terriglobales; family Acidobacteriaceae; genus Angelobacter. The sequence continues at coordinate 9,786 of DAHUXF010000029.1, read as the reverse complement.
TCCCTCCTGCTCCCCCGGCGCTTACCTTGTCAGACAAGGCGCGCCAACGGATCCAAAAATATAACTTGCCCAACATTTCGCTCATTTCCCATGAAGGCAAGCAAGTGCACTTCTACGATGACTTGGTTAAGGACAAGGCAGTGACCTTAAATTTTTTCTTTGCCAACTGCGATGAGATTTGTCCGCTGGTGACCGCCAACCTTGCCCGGGTGCAGAAGCTGCTAGGCAGGCAAGTCGGCCGCGACATCCACATGTATTCCTTCACCTTGAAGCCGGCGGAGGACACGGTGAGCGTGATCTGGCAATACCGGCGGAAATTTGGCGCCGGCCCAGGCTGGACCTTCTTTACTGCCAAGCCCGACGACATGGAGAAGCTGCGCAGGGCCATTGGGTTTTCATATCCGGATCCGGCCATCGACGCGGACAAGACGCAGCACATCGGCAACGTGCGTTACGGCAACGAGCCGCTGATGTTGTGGTCTGCTTGTCCGGGAATGGCACATGCGCAATGGATTGCGGAAACACTGGAGTGGATGGTCCACCCTGAGCAAAACCGGGTGCAAGCGCCGTAAAAGCAGGAGTGCGTCAGGCAATGTTGTTGTCAAACAGATTTTCGATCCGGGGTCGCGGCGAGCGCGGCCCGAGGAGGATAGTGCTGTGAAGAGCGTATTGAAAAGCATTCTCGCATGTGTTGTTGTGATGATGGTTGGGCTTGCGTCCGCCCAGACCTTTACCCCGATCAACCCTCCGCCGTGCGATTTCAGTGATCAGTTCTACGGGGACAATGGTGTCGACCCGACCCAGTTGGTTGGGCGCTTTGGGAGTGCGCGGCAGACCGGTCCGCCAGCGACTGGCAGTCAAGTCAATTGGGTGGCGGACAGCACGTGCGCTACCAACGATCCCACGCGCCGCAATTTCCGCATTCTGGCCACCACGGGCGGCAACGCGGACGATGGCAACAGTCCCTTCACCAATGGAACCCCAGAAACCCTTGAGTTCATCTCCATCCTGGCCTTCCTGACCAACCAGACGAACTTTGAAACCACCTACTCGCGCACGGTAGGCGCCATTAGCGGGGCGAATGCCGGTGAAACAATCTCGATCGTTAACGGTGCAAACCCGCGTGGCATCCACATGCAGGACATTGTCGGCCACTTCGAAGCGTACGCAGCGGTTAAGCAGACAACTGCGCAAGGCTTCGCCCTGAACCCGTGTCAAGTAGATATGCAGGCCCCTGGTGTACCCACAACACCCTGCTTCGATCTCGGCACCGTCAACGCTGTCTTCACTCCGAATCTAAGGCAGGACTGGAGATTCGCCACCAATCGAAATGTCATGGACGGCAGCGACGGCAACTGCATCAACAACACAGATCAGAATTGTAAGCATAAGACCTTCAGCGATAGCCCTTTCGGTTACTTCTGCGACGATCTGCTGGGTATGTGGATCATTACTTACTTCTGGTTCACACAACCTCCCAATGCCACCGTTCAGCCCTGTCACGATGTATTCGCAGCCATCGGGGCAAAGAACGGCTTTAATCTGGATGGAACTCCAATCATCCTGACCGCCGATGAACTGAACAACCAGCTTGAGGCCAATGGCTGCGGAGCTGAAGGCCAGGAGGCGGTGAACGGCACTGATGGAGGTGCGGTCTGGCTCATCTGTCCAGGCATTCCGGATCCGCGTAATGGCGCCATCGCCAATGATGCGTTCCTGGACGCGGTTCGTCTGCCAAGTGGCAGCTTCCAGGATTCATTCCTAGCACAAAACTTTACTTGCTTGCAGCAGACGGGGAAATTCTGCAACGAGTCGGCCCCGGAGTTTTGATCTGGGCGACAAGACGAATTCGCTCTTCCACCCCTGGCTGGCAGATTCAGTCAGGGTGCGCTTGTTTGCGCTGTTTGACGATAAAGTTCTTGGTTGAAAAGGGTGCTCAGGTGACCACCAAAGGCCACGCGACTTCTCGACGTGATTTTCTCAAGTTAGCGGCCGGCGCAGCCGCTTGCGGTCCCTTCTTTCTTTTCCCCGAGCGCGCTCTTGCCAGCCAGAAGACGCTCAAAATCGCCAAATGGGCCCACTTTCTTCCCGAATTTGATCAGTGGTTTGTGAACGTTGTGGCCCAGGACTGGGGCAAGCAGAACGATACCCGGGTAACTGTAGACGTAATCCCTATAGAAGAAATTCGCGGACGTGCATTCGCTGAGGTCAAGGCGGGCAAAGGACATGACCTTTTGATATTCCCCTGGCCTCCAGCGGAGTATCACCAGCATATGATTGACCACGGCGAGATCTATCAGGCTGTGGCTTCCAGATACGGAGCTATCCAACAACTCGCGCACAGGTCAACATTTAATTTCCAGACCAAGACATATTTTGCGTTTGCCGATTTCTGGGTTCCTTCCCCACTGCACTTCTTTCAGGATTATTGGGGTCAAATTGGCATGCCGCTGGGCCCCGTGCATTACGGCAGTCTGCTCGGCGGTGGGAAAAAACTGCGCGACCAACTCGGCATTCCCTGCGGTCTGGCGTTTTCCCCAACGCTGGAGGGCAACATTACCTTGCACACCATCCTGTACGCTTTTCGTGCGTGGATTCTCGATGGAAGCGGCAATGCACTCTTTAACAAGAATACTTTCGCGGTTGGGGCTCTGAAGTACATCCAGGCCCTTTACAAAGATTCGGGAACGCCCGATCAACTCGCCTGGGGGTCAGGTGGCAATGTCCGGGCCATGCTGGCCCACAAGACTTCCTGCACCACCAACGGCATCAGTCTGCTGCGCATGGCGGAAAAGGAGAATCCTGAAATCGCGAAAAAGATAAGGCTGCAACCGCCTCTGCTCGGCCGCAATGGCATGGGAATAACGGCGCTGCCACATGCCACCAATTGTTCGGCGATCTGGAACTTTGCCCAGAATCAGAAAGGCGCGAAGCAATTCCTGGTAGATCTTGCCGATAGCTCCAGAACCGGCTACGAACAGTCCAAAGGCTGCAACTTCCCGATTTATCCGAAAGCGGTCCCCGATCTGATCGTCCGGCTGGAGAAAGATCCCAAGGCCGATCCTCCATACAAGTATTCGGAGCTCCAGGATGCGCTGCATTGGACTCCCAATCTCGGCGTTCCCGGCATCGCGACGCCGGCGTACATGGAAATTTTCAACAGTTCGCTGGTTCCCAAAATGGTTGCCGCGGTCCTTAAGGGTGAAGAGAGCCCGGAAAATGCAGCCACTGCGGCCGCGGCCGAAATGCAGCGGGTCGCCGATAAGTGGAACCAAGCCAGTTAAACGGGGAGCGCGCGCAAGCCGCCGAAAGATAGCAACTCCCAGGAGTACTCCATGAATCCAAAACAAATCACGTCCGCGTTCCTTGCGCTGCTGATGGCAACGTCCGCATTCGCCGTGCCGTCGGTTACACCGCCGCGGAAGTCACCGGAATTCACCATCGCTGACCCCTCCGGCAAGACCACGCTGCTTTCCAGTTTCAAGGGCAGGGTTGTGGTCATGGAATTTCTCTTCGTTAAGTCGGCGCATTGCATGCGTCTGGCCACAACATTAAACAAACTGAGCAGTGAATTGGGGTCGCGTGGCTTTCAGGCGGTCGGCATCGTCTTTGATCCGCCCAATAGCTCGAACACAGGCGCCCAGCTATTGCCCGCCGTTACGGATTACTTCAAATTGATCTATCCCCTGGGCTATGCGGCCAAAGAGGACGTGGACAGCTACCTGGGACGTGCCGGAAATGAAATTCTGAACATCCCGCAAGTCGTGGTCATCGACCGCGCGGGAATGATCCGCTACACCAGCGGCGGCCGAGGTGGAGATCCTGCTTTGGAGGACGAGAACTCCCTGCGCAACCTGATCCTCGGCCTGCTCAAGGAAATGCCTCCTGATTCCAAAAAGAAATAGCTCAGCTGCGGGTTGCAGGCACCACGCGTTCCGGTGCGTGGGGCTGGCTGCGATGAAACGCGAGCACCGTGCGGTGAACGTTCAAGTTTCTCGCCGAGATTTTCTTCGCTCGTTGCACAACTCCAGCCGCAGGCTCCCTTGCAAGCTGGAGATAAAGTCGAGGTGACGCTGAGCGCCCGTCTTCGTGATGGCCGCCCGGTTTAGGCTGTATTTCCTGTGCCCATCGTTGCTGGCCATGGTGGATATGACCAATATTATTAAGGAAGCAGAATTCAGCTGTAGGCAAAAATGTGACAGTGAAAGCCTCCAATTTCACTAAGGATCAATAGCTTTCCACGAACGGCATGCAAAAAAGTTCAATATCAACCGCTTAGAAACAACAAATCTCGACAAATTTCAATAAGTCTTGGAATCCGGTTCGGGACCAGGGGGCGGAGGTTCAAATCCTCTCTCCCCGACCAACTAAAATCAGACTCGTGATTTCAAGGGCTTGCAAGGATACCCATCCCGCACTTTTGAACTGATCGGCGAAATCAGCGTTGTAATCACCCATGGCGGCCCGTTATTCGTTGATTTCGTCCAAGATTTCGTTTACTTCCTTCAGTTCTGCCAGTTTGCGGCGCCGGTACCAGGCCAGCCAAAAGAATATCGGCGGCTGCATGAGGGCATTCACTATAAGAAGCGCCCACTTCGCAGGATGGGCCTTTAACTCCGGCCCTATGGTCGACCAATTCGCAACCAAAAGCAGCGCACTAAAAACGATCAAGCCGGGAGCTACATAGCTGGTTACGCGGAGCGCTCGGATCTTCGCGCTCACTCTTCTCTGCCAAAGTTCCACCGAGGCCCGGGTTGATTGTGTCTCCGCACGCCATGTGCCCCGCTTGGCCCATAGGCTATAGCCAGCGGCCAGGAACAGGACGACGCAGACGGCGTCCACCCATCCTGTTCCCAGCGGGGCCGGATCCTGTCGGACGAACATCACGGAAATCAGACTCGCAACGAAACCGATTGCCGCCAGCAGATTCTCCAACACAAAGCTCAGTTGTTGGCGCTTGATTTTTCGCTGGATCTGGCGTAGGTCGGGCAATGGTTCGGCGACTCCGCCCCATTGTTCGCGCCAAGTATCAAGTTCCTGGTCTTCAATCATGGTCTCACTCCCAGAGCGTTCTTCAGAGCGTTTCTGGCCCGGTTCAGGCGCACTGCCACGTTGTTTTCCCTAATGCCCAGCACTTCCCCTATTTCCGCGTGCGACAGGTCTTCGAGCATGAGCACGATGATCTGCCGCTGGGCCAAGGGCAGCGAGTGAATCGCCGACATCAGCCGCGCGCGTTGGCGCATCTGCGCTGCCTGCTCATTGGGATCCGGCCGTGGATCAACCGGCTCGTCTTTCTCCTTCAGTTCATCCAGCGGCTGATGCGCCGGCCTGCGCCGGCATGCATGCGTCAGGCCACGATTGTGGGCGATGCGGAAGACGAAGGTACGCTCCGAACAGTCACCACGAAAATGAGGCAGCGCTTGCCAGATGGCCAGCGCGATCTCCTGCAGCAGCTCTTCCCGGACACCAGCCACCGCCTCATAGCTGAACGCCAAGCGCGAGATGGCCGGACCGTGGTCCGCAAGGATGCGCTCGAACTGTTTTTCCAATGCGCGCCGGCTTTCGCTCATAAGCGCATCCTGGCCGATGGCTGGAAATAAATCAGTTTGTCATTGGTATGGCTCATTCTGACAAAAAACGCGACCACGGGTGGGAAAACTTCGCCACCACCAGTGAAGAAGTCACACGACTTGATGCGGACGACGAAACCGGCTTTGTTATCTGATACCGATTCTCGCGGTAGTAGCGGCTAAAAACCAGAGCTACAACCAGTAAAGCAATGGGTGTTAAGACGCTGGCCTCGGGGCCGACCGTCCCGCCCGTGAGCCAGCGCGGTCCACTCAACACGGTATTGAACAGATTGTGGTAGGGCACGATGCCGCTGTCCGGAACGCCGTAGAGGAAAGTTTGTCCCCAGTCGTAGGCGAAATGAAAGCCCACCGCACACCACAGATTCCCGGTCCGCCGCAAAAACAGGCACAGCAGTAACCCGAACATTACAACCGCAACTGAGCCAACTACATTCTCGTTTGGATTGATGATGAAATGGGCCAGGCCGAACAAGCCAGATATTAGGAACGCCGCCGGCCAGAAGCCTATTCCGGAAGCGAGCGTGTACTGAACATATCCGCGAAATGCGTATTCCTCAAACAGTCCGACCAGAAGGAACGCAATGCTCCATTCGACAAGCGAAGACAGAATTGCTGTCCCGTGCAGAGCAAGGCCGGTAATACGGAATCCATGAAGCAGGAACATCGTCAGCAGCGTACCGCTGATAGCCGCAAAGCCGCACAGTGATCCGACCCAAAAGTCTTTTCCCAGGGCCTGACGCGCGGGCAACCCGTATGTGCTGAATCTGCGATGTTCGATCTTTGCCATGATCCAAGTGACAATGCAGAGCATCAGGAAAAGGATCGCGTCATTCTCGCCCAACAGCAGCGGGGTAATCGTAATTGGCTTGGCTTGGCTCCCGCCAACACCGGCAATGGCAAATAAAGCGACGAGCGGAATGCCAGCGAGTGCGAGGACGATAAATAATCGCCAGCCCACTCGCAGACCGTTAGGTCCTCTAAAGATCGGGTTCAACTGACGTGCTAAACGGAGACGTGTGTGAGAAGTTCCAGCTGCGAGCAGGGTCGCGTCGCCAGCGGCATTCTGTTGTTTTGAGAGCCCCATTTTTCCTCCTCTAATTGGTCCGGTAATCACTTATGACGCGAACCGGGGCCTGACAGCCGGCTTGTATCTTCATGATCTAAGCTGTCCTATTCAGGTAGTACCGGGTGGGTGGAAAATCTTACAAAGAAAGTTTGAAATACCTGGACTTCTCTGATTGGATCTCCCTTGAGAAAGGATTCTGGCGGGCAGAACGGGGTTCGAACTGGACGTACATGAATTCGAACTTAGGAGCAGGGTCTTTGGCAAAAAAAACAGCAGGACGCTTTAAAACACCATTAAATCAAGAGCTCTAAAATCGTCCGCCAGGGCCGACCAATTGTTCCAATCTCTTCTCGCTTCCGCCATCCCGCCCACATCAGCGAATGCTCCTGCCGCCGTCTTGTGGAGCGGGCTGTAATTGCTTTCCCCCCGGATAATGAAACCGATAGGACGAACCAGACATATCAGAAAAAAATCTTGTGGAAAGATTCAGCAGATCGTTCACATGGACGTCATCCTGCGGATATTGATTGCCCTCATAGGGATAGCGGCTCATCCGATGGAAGGGCAAAGGAGCCACGCTATCGCCGGCGGATGCGTAGAAATCCATGTCTTTCTCATAGCCATCGGCAAAGAAGAAATAATCGCGCTTCCAGCCCGCGGGCAGCGGGGGCAGCCCTGCCGCGTTGAAGTCCATCCGAACTTCATCGCCACTGCCAAAAATCACAAAACGATCATCAGATGCAGTCAATAATGCGCGTACATTTCCCGCGCGGGTATAGGCCCCGATTGGCCGGGCATAGGGTCCGGTGGGGCTCGTCTCTTCATATACAAATTGCAGGTCGCCCGGCGAAGCGCCTTCGATCATTTGGGGATAGCCATGAAACGCCAACTCCGCGTTTCCCAGCGACAGGTTTGTGATGCGGAACGTCTCGGGCGAATCCGTGGTGGTGTCCACCAGGATCTGGTCCCAGTAAATCTGCAGGTTGGTGGTAATGCGAAGCTGTTTGGTTCCGGCGGGGAGCTTGCCGGTGAGGTCCGCAACAGTTGTTCTGGGCAGCCCGGCGGGAAATCCCATGTCCTCCACCACACGCACCCATTTACCGTCCGCCCCCAACGCTTCCACATAGGGAGCGACCGGATTAATTCCTGCCTGCCAAGCGGCATACATCGAATTGGCAAAAAAGTATTCGATGTACCCATGCATCAGAAGACGGAGCGGCCCGCCGGCATAAGGATGCGGCAGTTCGATCCTCAAGTAATGAAGCCTGGTAAACCCTTTATACGGTAGAACCTCAAAGCCGGCCACATACCGATGATCGCGGGCCCGCAGCAAAGACAAGACATCCCGGCCCTGATCGTCCCAGGCCCCGGCGAGGGGAAGCGGCTTTCGGCTTGTGATGACCTTGAATTCGGGAAAGGGTGGATTGCTGGCAAAGTACTCATTCGGATAGACATCCAGATCCGCCGGATGATCAACCGCCAGCAGGCGCGCCTGGTCCAGGTAGACGACTTCTTCCAAAGGTTCCATAAAGCGCATGCTGATCCATCCATCGCGCGGCTGGACCCAGCTTCCTTCTACCTTTATATATTCCGTCGAATCCGGGACATTATGCTCGCCCGGCCCAACCCAATGCCCCACCACGCCGGAGCCGATCATGTCGGCCACGAACCGATATCGCTTGCCGTCCCAGACGAAAAGAACGGGGCAAGAGCTGCCGCGACGGTCAATTTCATTGATTTTGCGCGAGGTGTTGGAAGCCAGTTCAGTCTCGTCCTGCACCACGCCGGTGGGCCAGAGCATCCGGACGATATCGATCCTGCGCTCCTTCCCCAAGCCCGCCACCAGCCGGGTGGAGCTCTGGCTGAGATAACCGTAACCGCCGATCTCCCATTTTTGCCAGATGGCGCCGGCAAAAACTTCCACCTTAGTGCCCACAGCGCTTTTATTGTCATTCAACCCGGTGAGCGCAACGCGCAGAAAGTTATTGCGGTTTCCACCGTCATTCCGCAACAGAATCGCCGGACCGTGCTCCTGCGTGATCAATAAATCCATGTCCCCGTCGTCATCGAAGTCCACGCTCTGCAATGAGCGCGGGGATGTCAGCTTGATCGCGCTCAGGCCTGTTTCTTCTGTAACGTCGCGGAAGCCCGCGGGCCCCAGATTGCGCAGCAGTCGAATCTCCGGCGTGCCGTCCTCCCTCTCTCCCACAGCTACAAGGTCGATCCACCCATCATTGTCGTAATCCAGCGCCGTTACACCCCACGCCCTGTGCCAGCCCTCAATCGGCAACTTGACCTCTTCAACGCCTCGTCCTTTGAGGTTACGCCACAATGTAACCCCCGGCGCTCCTGCGTGTGTGAATGCGATGTCCATCCAGCCATCCTTGTCAAAATCCAGCACCGCTGTGCTCACCACCGGTGCGAGTGGCGACTTCGACCAAGGATCGCTCGCCGTCCATTTCCCCTCCCGTGGATTCACCAGCAGGCTGGGCTTCTGCGCGGCGAAGACCAGGTCTATGGCGCGATCATTATTAAAATCTGTGCCTGCCATTCCGTATGTTGCGGCATTCCCCGCCAGCCCGGCTTCCGCCGTTGCATCGGTAAACTTGCCGTTTCCATTGTTGCGCCAGAGAACATTCGTTCCCGGGTCCACGCCGGAAACCAGGAGGTCCAGGTCTCCATCATGGTCATAGTCGATAAAGGCCAAGGACAACGCTGGTTTCTCCGAAGCAAGGCCCGCCGCATCCGTGACATCTTGGAAGGTCCCGTTGCCTTGATTGCGATAAAGCAGTACCTTGCCGGCGACAGTCAGCGCAATATCCGTATGGCCATCGTTATCGTAATCGCCCGCGGCGCAGGCGGTGGCATGCAACTTGCCATCCAGGCCGGACTTCTCCGTAATGTCCTCAAACTTTCCGTTGCCGGCGTTATGAAAGAGCGCGAGCCCGCCCTGCGGGCCGTGATCGGCCACCAGCAGATCGGGTTTGCCATCGTTATTGAAGTCGAAAAAACATGCCCCGGAGCCGAAGCCCGTTGCGCCTTCCTTCTGCTCCGCGGATGCCGCACTGAATGGAAGACCTGCCGCCTGCGTGACGTCAATGAACTTGACGGCGATTGCCGTGGGCGAAG
>DAHUXF010000299.1 GCA_027307295.1 Acidobacteriaceae bacterium | reverse complement strand
ACCACAGGGCCAGTTCCAGGCCTCCGGCCACTGCGTGGCCTTCAATGGCCGCTAACACGGGCTTGGACATCTGCATCCACGTTGGCCCCATCGGCCCTGAGCCTTGTTCTTCCACGGTTGAGCGGCGGCCTTCAGCAACTTCACGCAGGTCCGCGCCTGCGCAAAATGTTCCTGCAGCTCCGGTAAGCACTGCGACGTGCAGGGCAGGGTCGGCTTCAAACTGGTGAAACGCTTCCGCCAATTCCGAGGCAGTTGCAGAGTTCACGGCGTTCTTCACCTGTGGACGGTTGATGGTGACCACAAAAATCCTGCCATCGTTATGGACAAGAACTGGTTTTTCAGACATGCATGCTCTCTGGATTCCGCAATTGTTGCGGTAGATTTTATTTTTAAGTCATGCCCGTGTTACAGCCGGGTTTTCCGTCGATGCCGCTGACGATGTAGCTGCTTGGGTTACTGCTGATGTTGCGCTCACAAGCTCCGCTACGGCCCCGGCAATTCTCTCCAGTGCCGTGTTTACTTTTTGCGGTTCGTATCCCACGGTGATGCGAAGATGGTTTTCCGTGCCCAGGTATACGCCCGGCGCAACCAGCACGGAAGCTTTTTTGCGCAGATAGTCGGCCAACTCCACGGAAGGCATGGCGAAGTGATAACCAACAAAGGCAATCGAGGTCGCCACGGCTTTCTGCACAGAGAACCGGCCTTCCTGCCGCTGAATCCAGTTTTCCAGCAACGCATGGCCCTGGCGTGAGAGCTGTTTCTGCCTGTGGAGTAAGGAGGCGCGCTTCTCCGGGCGCAGCGCGATTTCTGCCAGCGCCATGCTGGGGCCTGCTGCGGCAATCACAGAGTACTCATGCCGTCGCCACAGGGCTTCCACCATTTCCGGCGCGGCCACGGTCCAGCCAATGCGCAGCCCGGCCAGCCCGTAAGCTTTTGACAGGCTGTTGACGCAGATGGCCTTGTCATACATGCCCCAGAAGCTTGGCGTTTCTTCTCCACTGAGTTCGGTGCCGCGATAGACCTCGTCCGCATGCAGCCACGCGCCGCTCTGCCGGCACAGGTCAACAATGCGCTGCATCTCACCGCGCGTGAGAATGCTGCCGGTGGGATTGTTGGGATTCACAATCGAGATCAGCTTGGTCCTGGTTCCCGTCAGTGACGCAAGCTCATCGAGATCGAGCCGCCAATGGTTCTCCGGACGAAGCTGCGCTTCTTTGACCCGACAGCCCGCATTCTTCGCCAAGCCCCAGACTTGCCTGTAACCGGGCGAGACCACAATGACCTCATCGCCGGGTTCGAGCAGCGTGTTGCAGACCATGCTGTTGGCCTGCGCCGCGCCCACGGTGACCAGAATGTTCTTTGCTGAAGCGCCGGTGTAAAGTGCGGCGATGCGCTCACGCAGAAGCTACGTGCCGTTGACCTCAGGATAGTAAAGAGGCATGTCCAGCAGCGACTTGGGGTTTTCGCCAGCCATGATGTCTGTGACGCTGGCGCATTGGACTGAACTATCCGCCAGGTTGTATTCCACAGTGCGCTCAAATTGCGATTGAAAATATTCGAGATCGAAGTTTTGAAAATTCATATCCTGCTCCGTCGCCCCGGATTCGCGGACTATGCTGCCGAAGAGTTACGGTGCGGCTTTCTCCGCTGGCTTTTGCCGCTTCCAGTAAAAATAGAATACTAGTCCCAGCAGAACAATCACTGCGCCCACCCGTGTCTCTTTGGTTTTCTCGATAGCGGCATTGACCGCCCATATGCTTCCCAGGACCACGTAGATGCCCGGAAGCCAGGGATAGCCGGTGCAGCGATACGGGCGGGGAAGGCCGGGCTTCTTATGTCGCAGCACGAACAAAGCCGCCACGGTCAGCACATAACTCAGCACCATCATGAACATTACATAGGTGAACAGTTCGACGTACTTGCCGCTCAGGGTCAATACGCTGGCCCACACAGCCTGCAAGATCAGGCTCATCACCGGCGTGTGCCAGCGCGGATGCACTTTGGCCAGAGAACGAAAGAAGACACCGTCTTCTGCCATGGCATAGTAAACGCGCGCGCCGCTCATCAGGCACGGAGCCATGGCGCCGAAGCATGAGAGCGCCACCATCAGGGAGAGCCACGGTGCAATCCGTTCTGAGAACATGGAGACGGCTGCGGCCTGCGCGACTGTATCCTGCGCGGCAATCTCAGACATGGGCAGCGCATAGAGATAGACCGCATTGATCAAAACATAAACCGCGCCCACCAGCAGCATGCCCCAGATCAGCGTGCGCGGCAGGTTGCGCTGCGGGTCTTTGACCTCTCCGGCAACCAGCGTGATGTAGATCCAGCCATCATAGGCCCAGAAGACGGCAATCAAAGCGATGCCAATGCCGGTCATCAGTGAGTGTGCATTGGCTGCAGCAGGGATGGAGTGATGATAGTGGCCCCCTGATCCGCGCCCCAGCGTCAATCCTCCGATCACAAAAATGCCGATGGCGGCAAACTTCGCCCAGGTGGCGATGTTCTGCAGGACCGCGCCTTTCTTTACGCCGAAGACGTTGATCAAGGTCTGCACGGCAATGGCCGAGATGGCAATCAAGTGGCCATGTGTGAAGGAGAGCCATCCCAGAGTGAAAAATGGCTTGGTTGTTTCCAGAGCGGGAAGGGCCTTGCCAAGATAGGTGGCAAAGCCCGCTCCCAGGGCCGCCATGGTGCCGGTAGCGGAGACGGTGAAGTACATCCAGCCAAAAAGAAAACCCGCAACATCGCCATAGGCTTCGCGCAGGTAAACGTACTGTCCGCCGGCATGCGGGAACATCGCACCCAGTTCGCCGAAGGCAAAGCAGGCCAGAAGCGTCACGGCCATGCCGACTACCCATATGGAGAGAAACAACCAGGGCGAACGGGTGTTGAGGGCGATGCCCTGGGCGGTAAGAAAAATGCCGGAGCCAATAATTCCGCCCGCCAGCAGCAGAATGGAATCCTGCAAAGACAGGCCGCGAATCAGTTTGTTGTCCTGGGCGTCGCTGTTGGGCAAGGTCAGGCCGCGTCCTGTCGCGGAGTAAATATCATCCTCTTTTCAACGGGGCCGTCAAGTGCATTTCACTCATCATCTGGAGCATTGCGGCGAAAGCTTCAAGGCCGGTTGGGCAATTTCACTTTCCGGTCTTCCGGCTTCATAGCGTTGAACTCGCCTGACTTTCCTTTTGGAATACTCAGTACAGTCCACTCGGCCCCGCGCAGATGTTTGCCAACATAAAGAATCTGCCCTACGTGATATGCCGTGTGCATCAGGCTGCGATTCATGGCCTGTAAAATTGTATGCGGCTCGCCGCGAATCGTTACGGTGCGGCCAAAGTCTTCCGGCGTGAGAGAAGCGATGGTGTCAAAAACGATCTGGAAGCTCTCTTCCCAGCGCCGCATTAACTCCGTGCGCGTGAGTCCCGGCTCCAGAATGAATTCCTGATCGCGGTTGCGGTCAGGCTTTTCGCCGTCGGTGGTCAGGAAGTCTTTCCAGCGTGACCGGAGGTTACCCGCTACGTGCTTCACGATGACGGCCGCGTTGTTCGATTCCGGGTCGGGAGCGTGAAAGAAATTCTTATCGGTCAACTGCGCCAGCGCCGCGTCCGCCATGCGTTTGTAGCCGCGAAAGCTGCGGCGGACTTCATCATAGTATGTCGCAGCAAAGCCCGCTGCCATAAGGCCGCTCTCATTCGCCATATTGCTGCAACCTCCTTAGTTTTATAGCTTAACAAGAAACTTGCACCCGAAAATCCTTCTCCTGCGTATAACTGTTCATAGGAGAGGGCCTTGGAACCGGACGCAGGACCAGAACAAGACGGGCTGGCGGTGGCGCTGGAAAGATCGGCGCAGGGTGATTCCCTGGCGTTCGCCGAACTGGTGCAGGAGCATCAGGGCATGGTGTTCAGCATTGCCTACCATTTCCTGCAGGACCGTTCTCTGGCGGAAGACCTGGCGCAAGAGGTCTTTCTGGAACTCTACCAGAGCCTGGGCCGCATCCAGTCCGCTGCCCATCTGACGTACTGGTTGCGCCGCGTTACGGCGAACCGGTGTATTGACCAGGGACGAAAAAAATTGCGCCGCCGTGAACTGGCCCTAGAGGACGCTCCCGAGCCAACAGCCGCCGATTCTTCCACCGATCCTCTCTTGCTGGAGCGGTTGCAGCAAAGCATGGCCAGTCTGCCGGAAAAGCAAAGGATGGTCGTGATCCTGCGCTTTCAAGAAGGGCTGGGGCCGGGAGAAATCGCGGAGGTGCTGGAGATGCCCGTGAACACCGTGAAGAGCACGCTGCATCGGTCTCTGGCTGACC
>DAHUXF010000298.1 GCA_027307295.1 Acidobacteriaceae bacterium | reverse complement strand
AATGTTGTCACGGTGAGCATTGATCCGCGTGACACGCCGCAGGATGCTGCGGTCATGAAAAAAAGATATCTCCAGCGCTACCGCCGGGCAGGCGCGGAACAGGGCTGGCACTTTCTTACCGGCAAAAAAGACCAGATTGACGCCCTGGCCCAGGCGCTTGGCTTTCGTTATGCATGGGACCCGGAGATACAGCAGTTTGCTCATGCCAGCGGCATCATGCTCCTGACGCCGGCAGGGCGGGTTTCACAGTATTACTACGGCATTGAATATGCCCCGCGCGATATTCAATTCGGATTGATAGAAGCGTCAAAAGAAAAAATCGGGACTGTAGTGGACCAGATGATTCTGTACTGCTACCACTATGATCCGCGACAAGGAAGATACGGCGCAGCTATTTTCAATATTCTGCGCCTGAGCGCCCTGGCAACGGTACTGGTGCTCGGCGGTTTTATGTTGTTCATGTTTCGCCGCGACTCGATTGCTGCCCGGCAGGGCCGCACAATTAGGACAGCCGAATAGATGCAACTGAACTTTCCCATTTTTCCGGAGCAGGCCTCGAGCGTGGCGGGCCAGGTAGATGCTCTCTACCTGTTCCTGGTGCTGATTGCAACGTTCTTTTCTCTGCTCGTTGCCATACTCATCCTGTTCTTTGCCATCAAGTACAGAAGGACGCCGGAGCGCAAAGCGGAGCAGATCCACGGGTCCACTCTGCTGGAGATTGTCTGGACGGTGATTCCGCTCGGCATTTCCATGGTCATCTTTGTATGGGGCGCAGTGCTTTATTACCACATGGAACGCCCACCGCAGAATGCGCTGGAAATTTACGGCGTAGGCAAACAGTGGATGTGGAAGTTCCAGCATCCCGGCGGCCAGCGTGAAATCAACGCGCTGCATGTGCCCACAGGGCGTCCGGTAAAAGTCACCATGATTTCCCAGGACGTGATTCACAGTTTCTTTGTGCCGGCCTTCCGCATCAAGCAGGATGTTCTGCCCAACCGTTATGTGTTTACCTGGTTCACAGCGACACAGCCGGGAACGTATCACCTGTTCTGCTCACAATACTGCGGCACCAAGCACTCAGGTATGGTGGGTGAAGTGGTGGCCATGAATCCTGACGATTACGCCACATGGCTGGCCAGCGGAAAAGCCGAAGGGTCGCTGGCTTCGCTGGGAGAGAAGGCGTTTCAGCAGTATGGCTGCACCACCTGCCATCGTCCTGACTCCGGCGCGCGCGGACCAAACCTGGAAGGGCTTTACGGACGGCCGGTACGCCTCACCGACAATCGCGTTGTGCTGGCAGACGATAACTATATTCGCGAGTCCATTCTGGAGCCCAACGCCAAGGTAGTTTCGGGATTTCAGTCCATTATGCCAACTTTCCGCGGGGTGGTGAGTGAAGATGAGATCATCGCCATCACGGAATACATCAAGCATCTGGCCCCGCAGGAAGCGAACCCGTTAAACAATCGTTCCGCGCCAACTCAGATACGGGACAGCGAAGTGCCGAATATTCAGCGGCAGAACGAGCAACAGCAAAAAACCGAGCAGGGTAAGAAGCCTGCTAACCCAGCTGGGAAAAAACCATGAGTACCATACCAATGAAGCCGGTAATGCCGGAGCGGCATTACCTGAATGACAATTACGGAATCAGATCGTGGCTGTTCACGAAAGACCATAAGCGCATTGCCATCCTGTACCTGTTTTCCGTCACGTTTTTCTTCCTGATTGGTGGCGTGTTTGCATCGCTGATCCGGTTGCACCTGCTCACGCCGAACGGAGAGCTGTTCGAGGCTGATACGTACAACAAATTGTTCACGATGCATGGCGTGAACATGGTCTTCTTTTTCCTGATCCCGTCCGTGCCTGCGGTACTGGGCAATTTTCTGATGCCTATTATGGTCGGCACAAAGGACCTGGCTTTCCCCAAGATCAATCTGTTGAGCTGGTATCTGTACATGGCGGGCGGCACATTTTCCATGGCCGCCATGGTCTCCGGCGGAGTGGATTCCGGGTGGACTTTCTACGCCCCACTCAGCTCAGGATATTTGAAGACACACGTCATCATGCTGGCGGTGGGAGTAATTATCGCCGGTTTTTCCTCCATATTTACCGGCCTGAACTTTATCGTTACCGTGCACCGCATGCGCGCTCCCGGCATGACCTGGGGCAGGCTGCCGCTTTTCGTCTGGTCGAACTATGCCGCCAGCCTGATCATGATCCTGGGGACCCCGGTGATTGCGATCACCTTGATCCTGCTGGCGCTGGAACGTGGTTTCCACATCGGAATCTTCGATCCTAAACTGGGTGGCGACCCGGTGCTGTTCCAGCACATGTTCTGGTTTTACTCGCATCCGGCCGTTTACATCATGATTCTGCCCGGCATGGGCGTAATCAGCGAAATCGTTCCTTGCTTTTCCCGCAAGCGCATTTTCGGATACTCGTTTGTTGCGTTCTCCAGTATTGCCATTGCTGTATTCGGTTTCGTCGTGTGGGCCCACCATATGTTTGTGGCCGGCATCTCCGTTTACTCAGCCCTGGTGTTCTCGCTGTTAAGCTATGCCGTGGCAATCCCTTCAGCCGTAAAGGTCTTTAACTGGACCGCCACCATGTATAAGGGCTCAATCGAGATGAGTACGCCGATGCTCTATGCCATGGCGTTTATCGGGCTATTTACCATCGGCGGCTTGACCGGACTGTTTCTGGCCGCGCTGGGGCTGGACGTACACATCCATGATACCTACTTTGTCATCGCGCACTTTCATTATGTAATGGTGGGAGGTATGGTGACGGCGTATCTGGGAGGGCTGCATTTCTGGTGGCCCAAGATGACTGGAAAAATGTACCCGGAGCCGCCCGCGAAACTGGCTGCGCTGATCACATTTATCGGTTTCAACCTGACCTTCTTCCCGCAATTTATTCTGGGCTACATGGGAATGCCGCGGCGCTACTGGGCGTATCCGCCGGAGTTTCAGGTGCTGAATGTTCTTTCCAGCGCCGGCGCATCAATCCTGGCTGTTGGCTTTATCCTGCCGCTGCTATATTTCGCGTGGTCTTTGAAGTATGGTGAGGTGGCCGGGGATAATCCGTGGCATGCGACCGGCCTGGAGTGGGAGACAAGCTCTCCGCCGCCTACGCATAACTTCCACCATATGCCGATTGTCACCAAAGAACCGTATGCTTACGGAGAAGGTGAGGAGGTCCCCGTTGTCCACTAGCCAGGCAACCACCACCGAACATCCGGCGCTGGCCCACCAGTTTGACAGCATGGAACAGCAGCAGGACGCATCCACGTTTGGCATGTGGGTCTTTCTGCTGACGGAAATCATGATGTTCGGCGGACTCTTTACCGCCTACTTGATTTACCGCATCAAGTACTATCCTGCATTCGTGGCCGGCAGCACCAGCATCAGCGTGTCCTGGGGATTTGCCAACACGCTGGTACTGATCGGCAGCAGTTTCACCATGGCCATGGCGGTGTGGGCCGCACAGAAGGGCAAGCGCAATGCCCAAGTATGGTTCCTGATCGGGACCATGGTCCTGGGCGCGGTCTTCCTGGGTGTAAAAGCCAAAGAGTATTACGATAAATTTGACGAATGCCATATACCAGGACATGTGATCGGCAAAGGGTTCAACAGCTGGGGCGGCTGCAGCGCTACCGACAAGAGCCTGGGGAATATTGCCGAAGAAATCAGACATGGCAATCCCAGCACGCCGGAGGTTTCCGCCGAGCAGACTGCCAAGCAGACGGAGATTTTTTTCTCCTTCTACTTCGCCATGACCGGCCTGCACGCGTTCCACATGCTTATTGGCATGGGCCTGTTAAGCTGGCTTACGTTACGCGCCAAGAGAGGTGACTTTGGGCCTGCGTATTACACACCCGTGGAGCTGGGCGGACTGTACTGGCACTTTGTCGATATTGTGTGGATCTTCCTGTTCCCGCTGCTGTATTTGATCAGCCGGCATCAACACGGAGTTTAAGCCTTGGCAAAGAACATGTCTGAGCATACGAATTCACATCCAACACCCGGTCTTTATGTGGTGATTGTCCTGGCGCTCTTTCTCGGGACGTGCCTTACCTGGGGCATTGCCTTTGTTGACCTGGGAATCTGGAATCCCGTGGTGGCGCTTACCATCGCGGTGGTCAAAGCCGTGCTGGTTATCCTTTTCTTTATGCACGTCTATTACAGCAACAGGCTGACCAAGCTTACCGTTGCCGCGGGTTTCTTCTGGCTCCTGATCATGATTTCCATGAGTCTGAGTGACTACCTGACGCGGACATTCCTGCCGCAATAAACACAAAGACTTCACCACGAAGGTC
>DAHUXF010000297.1 GCA_027307295.1 Acidobacteriaceae bacterium | reverse complement strand
GAAGGCCGTAATGGTGCCGTCTTTTTTGCAGCCGACTTCAATGTACCCGGTTTGGCCGCGGCCATGGATGGTGGACGTCATGTTTTCCCGCCGGCCCTCAATCCACTTTACCGGGCGGCCCGTTTGCATGGAAATCCAGCCCAGCACGGCTTCTTCAGCGTATACGTTCAGCTTGGAACCGAATCCGCCGCCGACCTCTGGCGCGATCAGGCGCAATTTGTTTTCCGGCATGCCCAGCATGATGGCGATCTGTGTGCGCGCCAGATGCGGGATCTGCGTGGATGTCCACAGCGTAAGCTCCTGCTCGCCGGGATAGTAACGCGCCAGCACGCCGCGCGGCTCCATGGCAATCGGAGCCAGGCGCTTGTTCAGGATTTTCTGCTTGATGATCTTGTCGGACGCCTTCAGCGCGGCATCCACGTCGCCTTCACCGGCGGTGAGCTTGTAGGCGATGTTTGTCCCAAATTGTTCATGGATGAGAGGACTGTTTTTGTCCGCGGCTTTTTCTTCATCCAGCACCACGGGCAGCTCTTCATACTCCACCTGGATCAGGTCAAGCGCGTCGCGTGCGGCAAATTTGTTTTCCGCAACCACCACGGCCACCGGATGGCCTACAAAATAAACTTTGCTGCCCGCCAGCACACGATGGTCCGGCAGTTTCATGTCCGGGATGGCTGCGCCGCAGGGCACCGGGCCGACCTTCTGCACGTCTTTTCCGGTATAGACGGCCACCACGCCCGGCAGCTTCAGCGCTTCCGAGACGTCAATGCTCGTGATCTTTGCATGCGCGTAAATGGAGCGCAGAAACGCCGCGTGCAATGTGTCCGGCAGCCGGATATCGTCAACATAGTGCGCCAGTCCCTGGATCAACCGGGGATCTTCGGTGCGCTTAATGGGTTTGCCAACTGTCTTTTCCATATCGCCCTCCCGTTTACCGCGCCACAGATTTCGATTTCATTTTTTTCGCGGCGCATTGCACCGCCTGGACAATATTCTGGTATCCGGTGCAGCGGCAGAGATTGCCTTCCAACCCGTGGCGGATCTCTTCATCCGTGGGATCGGGGTTGCGCTGCAGGATCTGGGCTGCCGCCATAATCATGCCGGGCGTGCAGTATCCGCACTGCAATCCGTGGTGCTCCCAGAAGCCGCTTTGTACCGGATGCAATTCACCACCCTGGGCCAGACCTTCAATGGTGGTCACTGTGGAGCCGTCCGCCTGCGCCGCCAGCATGGTGCATGACTTTACTGCTTGTCCATCCACCATCACGGTGCATGCGCCGCACAGTGAGGTCTCACAACCCACGTGCGTTCCGGTCAGGTTGAGCACGTCGCGTATGTATTGCACCAGCAGCGTGCGCGCCTCAATTTCATTCTGGTGGGTCACGCCGTTGACTGTGACACTGATTGTTTTCTTCATGGCACCCTCTTGTTCAGCAGCCTGGAAGACTTTTTAGAACGCAGGACATATTAAATGTTTCGCTTCATACATGCTACAGGGCAAAAAACATTTCAACTCTTTTATGAACAAAGATTCTGCAAGGCCGTTTCAGACCTAGCAGATTCCGGTTATTGCGGTCCTCATAAGCCCCATAGATTACGGTCATCAATTCGGTTTCTCCAAGCCAGCGGCTCTTGCACTTCATCCGGACCGAAGCAAAAAGCCTTTGACGGAGGACATGATGTTTCGCAAGCTCACGTGTTTCCTGTGTCTCCTAATTTCGTATTCGCCTGGTGTCCAGCCTGGCTGCGCAACCACGCCAAAATGGGAATCTGCGGGTTTTCGTGCCGAGAAGATTCTTCACAGCCAGCAGATTCATTGTGGAGAAAAAAATTGCAGCAGTCTGTTTCGTCACGTGTTTTGTAGTTGATGGGCATCTACGGCTGAACGGAGTCTTTCGGGAGATGAGTTAGACAGAGCGGGAAGTTGCTGTGAAGAAGATAATAAAAGGCCGGCATTCAGATGCTGGCCCTTTTTATGTATGCCGTTAAAATTTTTATCAACAGTGACGCAAGTGCCGTTAGCTCTCGCAGGCGCGGTACCCGGCGCACCTTTCCCTGCATCTGTTGTAAGATTTCATGCAGAGGAACACATGGCAGAACCAACATATGAAGAAATGAAAGCGCGCCTCGCAGAACTGGAGAAGCAGGCAGGAAGGCGCACTGGCTCCCTGGAATTCCGCGTGAGTGAAAAAGGCGGCGTTAGCGTTTATGGCCTGGGCAGGTTCCCCGTCACGCTGTATTACGAACAATGGACCCGTTTACTGGACCAGGTAGATCATCTCCGGTCTTTTCTGGAAGAAAACAAATCCAAACTGAAGCTGAAGGAACCGAAGTAGAGCATTCGCAAGCCCATGGAACTGGCTTATGGATGACTAGGTTTGCCATTTCCACTCAGCGTATTTCTTCCTCAGCTCCGTCTTGAGCAGCTTGCCTGTTGACGTATGCGGCAGATCATGCACAAATACAAAACCGTCCGGCAACTGCCATTTGGCAAACTTCGTTCCCAGGAACGCGCACAGCTCGTCAGCCGTAGCGGTGGCCCCATCTTTCAAAGCCACCACTGCCAAAGGCCGCTCCTGCCATTTGGGATGATGCACTCCCACCACGCCGGCCTCGCGCACTGCGGGATGGCTCATCAGCATGTTTTCCAGATCGACTGAGCTGATCCACTCTCCGCCGGATTTCACCAGGTCTTTGCTGCGGTCCACCAGCTTGATGCAGCCGTCCGGGTCAATGGTCGCCACGTCTCCGGTGCGGAACCATCCGTCGGCGGTCCAGCGATCACGGGTTTCCGGAGCGTTGAAATAACTGGCGGCCACCCATGCCCCGCGGACCTCAAGTTCGCCCATGGTTTCTCCATCCCACGGAGCGAGCCCTTTTTCATTGCACGTACGCACTTCCACCAAAGGCAGCGGCCAGCCCTGTTTAGAGCGTACGGCATACTGCTGGTCTTCCGGCCATGCCAGCGATTTGGTGCGGAGTAGTGAAACAGTGGCTTGCGGCGAGGTCTCAGTCATTCCCCAGGAATGGATCACGTGAAAACCGTGATGGTCAAGCTTGCGAATCAGGCTCTCCGGCGGCGCAGTGCCGCCGCAAAGAATACGGACGTCGCGCGGCGGTCTCCAGTCTGGACCGCGTTTCTCCATGCCCGCCAGCGCAGCCAGCCATACCGTGGGCACGGCGCAGGTCACAGTTACGCCTTCGCGCGCAATGAGGTCAAGAAGGCTCTCAGCATCAAGATTAGGGCCGGGCAGCACATACTTGGCGCCCACCATGGCCGCCGTGTAAGAGAGTCCCCAGCCATTGGCGTGAAACATGGGCGCGGCAAGCAAGGCCACGTCATGCTGTGAAACCGCGCAGGAGTCCGCCATGGCTTGCGCCATGCTGTGCAGCACCTGCGTGCGGTGTGAATACAGCACTCCCTTGGGATGACCCGTGGTGCCGGAGGTATAGCACATGCTGGCGCCGTCATTTTCCTGAATTGCGGGAAGCGGGACCTGTCCTGTTGCCTCTTTCAGCCAGGCTTCATAGTCTTCATACTCGTGCCGGGACGGCGGACCGGGATGCTTTACCACCCAGATCCGCTCAAACTTTACCTTGGCGGCGAATTTTTGCAGCACGGGCAGCAGCACGTCGTCCACGATTAGAAAACGGTCCTGCGCGTGATTGGCGATCCAGGCAATCTCGTCAGGGTGCAGGCGCAGGTTCAGAGGGTGCAGCACTCCACCAGCTGCCGGGACGCCGAAATAACATTCCAGGTGCGCGTAGTGGTTCCACATCAGCGTGGCCACACGGTCACCCTTCTTCAGTCCAGCGGCAAGCAGACATTCGGCCATTCGGAGCGCGCGGTCCTTGATCTGTCCCCAGTTTGAGCGGTGCATGGAGCCATCCGGCAGACGGGAGACAACTTCCTTATCGGCAAAGTATTGTCCAGCACGCTCCAGCAGCGCGGTGAGCGTGAGCGGGTAGTCCATCATGGTATGCAGGGAATCAGACATGGCGGAGAGATTCTATATCGAGAGAATAGCAGGCCCGGAATACAGACAATGCATCATGCAAAAAACGGAGCCAGATTAGAGCCGGGAGAATATGCCAAGGGGAGGGCTTTGCTGGTGGGGAAATCCTGGGCTCCATCACGCTAATTAATTTCAAAACTGATTTTTGCGAAGTTTTATTCCCATCCCTGTATCAGCCTTACATAACTTAACTTTATCAATAATAGACCTTCAATCATCTTTCAATACATCATTTTGTATCCAGATCGTCTGCTTCTACCGATTCCTAGATTTCCACAAGGAATCCGGTCTTTGTCTTCCGTCTTCAATCTTTGGC
>DAHUXF010000296.1 GCA_027307295.1 Acidobacteriaceae bacterium | reverse complement strand
GGCAAAGCCTATTTCACTACTCCGCAAAATCTGGGGCAATACCTGCTGATGGATTACATGTCGCGGAAGATGAAGACCATCCACTGAATAGGGCTATTCATCCGGGGTTGCTGCATTTCTTAACTCCGTGGTCTAACAGAAGTCCCATGGGTAGCCTTTGCCGCTTCATGGGCAACCCTCTCATTCATCTCGGACGCCATGTCGCCGTTCGCAACCATAGGAACAGAAATAGTTTGTTCAGTCTTGGCTGGAATAGCTTCCATAGGCTGGTATGTGCAGAAATCAAGGGCGGGGATTTGTAATTCCTTGTAAACATTTTTCGACTCATTGATGGCACAAATCGCTGAGCCTTCCTGGCGCTGACGGACCGCCCAATTGAGTAACGTCAACGCGTTGTTAAATACCTCTTTTACTGTTGCAACACCCATTTGCTTGCGTAAGGCTTCAATCATGGACTGCTGGGCTTCAGACACCACAAGCTGTATTCTCATAACTAACTCCCTAATTACACATTTTAGGAGTATTTAATTCCCACTGCAAGCATATTTTATGCTCATTTTCCCAAAATATGCCGTTTGTCCTTATTTATCATGCGTTTATAGGCCTGGATTCATCGCTTTTTGATAGAGCTAATTTTCAAAACCGGCATATAAAATTCCCGGCACGACCCTTCCGGCCCGGTCAACCTTGTGAGTTCCGTCCGAATATTCAAAAAGGAAGCAATGGGGACAATGGCTGTTGCGTTCTCATGTCAAAAACAGTTTTTTGACTACAATGGTCAGCAATACTGCCACTTCCCCGATGGTGGTAGCGCCGAGCCAGGGCACGAATTTGGGAGGAAGATACAACCTGCCTAATCCCCACAGGATGATGATGGCAAAAGTCTCAATGACGGCAAAGATGTATGTGCCAAGCAACGCCAGGGCGATGAAGCTCTCAAGCTGAAACGTAAGCTTTTGCACAACAATCCAAATTCCCAGGAATGGCAGTAAACCAAAAATAACCAGGCCCAGGCCCACGAGCAACTCCGCCCCAGTGACGACTCGTGTCTGTTCAATGAATTCAATTGGTTCAACCTTATCAATTTCTTTCTTTTTATTCGGAGACAACACGTGACCTCCGTCACTTCAAGCTACTTCAGGCTTTTTACAGGGGTGCGGCGGGCAAGTTTGTACGTTTTGATGATTTTCAGCAAGAAACCGGTCAAAGAAGCTTAGATCAGCTATTCAACATTCCCGGTCGCTTTCTTCGTTCCCACCGCTTCATGGACCACGTCCTTGACCCTCTGCCGGCGGAAGCGGTCCGCCTGGCGTGTGGCCAGCACGCGTACACGGCGGGCCGGCAGAGTCACGGGATCAATCTTCTCAAATTTTCCGCGCAGCACCAGCACGTCAAAACGGAACCAGTCACTGCGATAAAGACGTCCGGCGGCATAAAAGCTGACGGAAGCGGCAATGGTGCCTTCAAAATCATTTCCAGTGATTGCCAGAATGCGCTCGCCAATGTGCTGCGTCCATGTGCTGCCGCCCACCAATGGATCGTTAAGATACTGCCGTTCAAAAGGCATGGCATGGGTCATGGTCCGCAATTGCACCAGTTGCAGCAATACTGAAGCCTTCGCCAGGTTCGTAATAATGATCTTGGCGTCTGCCGTGGAAGCGCGTTCCAGGCGCACATGCAGTTCCGGGGCCCATTCGCGCTCAAACTGCTCGCGTGAAAGTTCCAGTCCTATGTCCGCAGCTTTGGCGTAGCGCAGGGTGGCCCGTGCCAGCACAACGCTCAGGATGGTCGTCACTATGGTGGCGGCCACGGGAATATATTCCAGGAGATTAGGGACAGGCACACGGGCCATTGTTGCCAGTAGCATGAGGCCCCAAGCTTAGCCAGAAACGGGCGTTTCCCCGAGATGCGTTACGTCTTACGGCTTTGGTAACACGCTCAGGAGAGAGCGCCAGCCCCCCAGCACATGCGGGGAGCCCCACGGCCCCTCGCATGCAGGAGAAAATAGGAGAGAGGAAGAACTATCCGCCGGCCTTCACCGCTGCTTCAGCAGCCTGAAAACCTATTTTGGAATGCTGTCCATCGCAGAAAGGCTTGTTGACCGAAGCGCCGCAACGGCAACGCGCGATGGTCTGTTTGCCGCTGATATCATATTTGTTGCCATCCGCGTCAGCCAGCGTAAGCTGGCTCAGATCTCCGGTAACAATGAGCGGCCCGTTTTTCTTGGGCGTAATATTGATCGCCATGCAGTTCCCTCCAAAAAAGTTTTTATATCAAAACAATCTAAATGGTGTACGGAGAGCACGCAACCGGACTTTAGGGACGGATGGCTGTGGTTTAACGCGGTTCCTGAGTTGGCATACTTTCTTTTTGTTGACGCTCCGCTGGCGTGCAGCGTAAGCGCTAACAGACAACAAACTTCCCTACGGAGAGGAAGAGACACGGAGAAAACATGTTTTCGAGAAAAATCCCAGTTGGACTGTCTATATAGATTCGCGCCGTTCGCGTTGGTTCGCGGCCGTCCCTTTTCTGGATTGCGTTCTTGCTAAACCACAGGGACGAAGGGAGAAAACACGCCGGGTGGGTTACGCAGAGGATGCCGAATCGGATTTCATTTTGACAGAACTTTCCTGATCAGTGTTCATCCGTGTAAATCAGTGGTAAGGCTTTCCCGGGCGGGCGTATAGGAAACCTTCTCCGCCAGAGGCGAAGACAGCCACTGCTCCAGGCTCGGCGCATGGCGATCACGTTCTGACATTTGTGCTGACGTAATATCGATGGGCCATTTGATCCCGATTGCCGGATCGCCAACATTGATCACGCCTTCGCCGGCCTGGTTATAGTGGCCGGTGGTTTTGTATTGCACTTCGCAGACTTCGGCCAGCGAACAAAAGCCCCGGGCAAATCCGTAAGGAGCCCAGACCTGTTTCTTGTTCTCCTCGGAGACTTCCAGGCCAAACCACTGTCCCAGCGTCGGCGAGTTCCGGCGGATATCCACGGCCACCAGGAAGGCCGCCCCGCGCGTCACACGCATCAGCTTGCCCATGGGCGGGTCCCATTGAAAATGCAGGCCGCGCAATACGCCCTGCTTTGACCGGGAATGATTGTCCTGCACAAAGTTGGTGGGCAGGCCCAATGCACGAAACTGGTCAGCGCGATAGCTTTCCATGAAAAAACCGCGCGTGTCGCCATGGACCTGCGGCGTGACCACAATGATTTCACCCAACTCAACCGACTCAAGCTTAAAAGCCATCCAGCAATTTGCTCCATGGCCGCGTTCAGGAAATATTTTTACTCGCGCGCGGATTCCATGTTGAGTGTAACAGCCTTCGGCTCCGTCCCGGAGAGCGCCTGCCAGCCGCGACGGGAAAGGTCCCAGAAAATCAGATATCCTGCACCGGCTGCCAATGCCAGCAGCAGCACGCCGGAAACCCAATCGCCAAATATGACCTTGCCGATGCCGAAAAGCGTGGCATACACCAGCACGCATCCCATCAGCCAGTCAAAGGCATTGCCGGCCACATCGCGGACCTGCGGTATCTCCGGCGCCAGCCGGGCAATGCGTTTCCAGCCATACACGGTTGGCCGGACACGGCGATAAAATGCCAGCAATTTGTCGTTGGACTCAGCGGGCGTAATGAATGTAGCGGCGATCCAGGCAACGGTCGTAATCCCGGCTGTAATCAGTGAGGTCCTGGCAAACGTGAGCGGATCATTGCCGGGCAGATGCTGGTGCAGATAGATGGCCACTAGTGCGGCAACGATCATTGCGCTGATTTCGCTCCAGGCATTAATGCGCCACCAGTACCAGCGCAGAATGTATACGGCCCCGGTGCCAACGCCCAGCCCCAGCACAATCTGCCATCCTTCGCCCACGGAATGGAGTTGACCGGCGACATAGCCGCTGAGCAATACCATGACGATAGTAAAGGCGCGGCCAATCGCCACATAGTGCCGTTCACTTTTTCCCGCTGCCAGAAAGCGCCGGTACAGGTCGTTCACCAGGTAGGAGACGCCCCAGTTCAGCTGCGTCCCCAGCGTGGACATGAAAGCGGCCAGGAACGCAGCCACCATCACCCCGCGCAGCGCCGGTGGAAGAAAGTCGCGCAGCACCATGACGTATCCCTGCTGCGGATTCTGTCCGAAAGCCGCATCAGGATGCAGCCCGCCGTGCGGAGAGTAAACTGCCAGCGCCACCAGTCCGGTAATGATCCATGGCCACGGCCGCACGGCATAGTGTGCGATGTTGAACCACAACGTCGCGCCCAGAGAATTTTTTTCATCGCGCGCGCAGAACATGCGCTGGGCCATTCGCCTGGACACCGGTCTGCATCC
>DAHUXF010000295.1 GCA_027307295.1 Acidobacteriaceae bacterium | reverse complement strand
AATCGCCGTCACCGGGCAACGCAACAGGACCTCTCCGCCGCGCGCGCGAATGTATTGGATGGCCGCGCCATACAAATCAGAAAGCGGAATACTGGGCAGCCCCATGCGTCCTGCGGCTGCCGAATTCATGAATGACTCGCGAAAGACCTGCGCCGCATATCGCACGGAGACACGGTCAAGGTCTTCATTGAGCGCGCTGACCAGAACGGTCTTCCAGAATCGCTCCATCGCCTGTTCCGTTTGTCCGTGCCGCTTCAGCCAGGAAAGGAAGCTTTCACCGGAATCTTCCGGCAGTTGTCTGCTCATCACCGTCATGGCCCGCGCGATGGCAAGCTTGTCTTGCAGATTGAGCATCTTCGCGCGAAGAAAAGCCGGCACATTGTGCATTGGCGCTGGTAGAAATGATGGCGACAGGTGGCTGGCTCGTCCGCCGGGCTCAATAAACGTCAGTTCATCAAACCAGCGGATTTTATCGCTTACGCCCAGCCTTTGGTAAAAATCAATCAGATTCGTGCAGCAGCCGAGCAGCACATGCTGGCAGTTGTCCACCACTTCTCCGGTGCCGGGATGCTCATAAGAGGAAGCCCTTCCGCCAACGTATGGCCGCCGCTCAAACACCGTAACGGTCATTCCCGCGTCCGCCAGAGCACACCCTGCTGCCAGGCCTGCCAGCCCGCCGCCGACAACGGCCACCCGTCCGCTGATATCCTTCTGCTCCAAACTGCTGCGCCTTTCGTCTTGAATAGGATTGTGCAGGTCTTGGTGTCGCCTTGGCAGGGATGTTTGCCGTTATTGCATCGTCACGCAATCCGCAGTATGAAACCGCGGCAAACCACCTTCAATTTTTCCCAGAGGGTCAGCCGCACGCGCTCCGTCAACACGTCATAATTGCGGTCCGTGATCTTCTGGAGAAGACGGCTATAGATTTCCACTAACACCCACAAGGCTGCGCGGCTGTCTTCATCAATCAACTCCATCAGCCACTTCGCCGATTCATAATACTTTCGTGCGCGGTCCGCCTCATACTCCAGGGCCGGACGCAACACCTGCGCCTGCGCCGGGTCCGCCAGCCGCGCTGGGGAAAAATGTCCGTCAGTAAGACCAAAGCGCTCCAGGTCTTCCCGTGGCACATAGATGCGATGCATCCCCGCATCTTCTTTCACGTCACGAATGATGTTGGTGAGTTGAAAGGCCAGTCCACAATCTTCCGCCAGAAACTCGGCTTTCCGGTCCTGGTAGCCAAAGATATGAATGCACACCAGGCCGACAACCGAAGCAACGTAGTAGCAATACTGCTTGAGATCTTCAAAGGTGTTGCAAAGCACCGTAGGAACTTCCCCGGAAGGTGGAGGCATCTCCAGGTCCATGCTGGTTCCATACACCAGTTTCTCAAACAGCTCGGGCGGGATTTTGAATCTTTTCTGCGCGTCTCCCAGGGCCATCAACACGGGATCGTCCGTGGGCTTGCCGGCGAAAACGGTCCTGGCTGCTTCCAGCCATTCACCCATCTTGCCCCGCTTCAATTGTGGATCAACCGCTGGATCGTCAGAGATATCGTCAGCGTGGCGCATGAACGCATACACCGCGCTCAACGCATTGCGTTTTTCTGCAGGCAGGACAATAAAGCCATAGTAAAAGTTCTTGGCCGCCCGCCGGGTGATGCCCCGGCAGACCGCATAAGCATGGCTGAGCTGATCGCTCACAGCAACTTGCTCACAGCTGCACGCAGAACCAGCAGTAGTTTGCGGGCCTTTGAAATCTTAGGACGCGCGCGCAGCACATCAAAGCCCTGGCGCTCAATGGCATTCAATATTTCCTGCCCGCCCCGGCTGAACAACTCCAGATCAATAGCCAGTTCGCGGTCCACTTTTTTGATCAGCGGGAGCCCGCGCTCAAACCACTCCCGGGCGCGCTCCACTTCAAACTTCATGAGCTCAACAAACTGTGGCGTGGCCCGGCGCTGGCCAAATTCATCGCCGGAGACGCCAAAGCGGCGCAGGTCTTCCAGCGGCAGATAGATGCGGCCTTTGCCATAATCAACAAAAACGTCCTGCCAGAAGTTGGCCAGTTGCAAAGCTGTGCAGGTGTAATCCGAGAGTTGCCGGCGTTCCGCATCATGGCAGCCGCACAAATAAAGCACCAGGTGTCCTACCGGATTCGCGGAATACCGGCAATAGCCCAGCACATCCTGAAACGTCTCATACCTTTTGACAGTCTGGTCCTGGCGGAAGGCAATCAGCAGATCGGAAAATTCCTGCTTGGGGATGGCGCACTGCTTCACCGTCTCCGTTAAAGCAACAAACACAGGATGGCGTGGCGAGCCGGCATAACAGGCATTCAGCTCAGATTCCCATTCGTCCAGCAGCTCCAGCGACTGCTGAGCGTTGCCGACTTCATCTCCCAGATCATCAGAAATCCGGCAGTAAGCATAGACATTATAGAAATGCTGGCGCAGGCGCAGGGGCAGGAACCATGTGGCAACCGAGAAATTTTCATAACGCGACTTGGCCAGCCGCTTGCAATAGATACGCGCCTCCTCCAGAGAAGGCGGCGAAGACGGAATGCGATACGACTCCGGCAGCGCGTTCCATCCCAGGGGCATGGACGAAGTGCTTGTGCGCGATGCTGACATGCTTAATGGCCGGGAATAATGGCAGTTTTGATCTGGCTGCCGCGGTCCAGCATCTGCTGCAGGACCTGTTTCAGCTTACTGAGCGGCGCTTCGCCCGTCACATAGTCCGTGCTCAATACATTTTTTTCCGCGATCAGGGAGAAGGCTTTGCGCACGGTCTGCGGAGTGTGATGGAACGTGGCTTTCAGGGTAATTTCAGAATAGTGGAGACGGTTGGTATCCAGTTCAACCTTGGTGCCGGTGGCGCATCCGCCAAAGAAGTTCACTACGCCGCCGCGGCGCACCATGTCCACGGCCCATTGCCAGGTTTGCGGACGGCCTACGGCTTCAATCACAATATCTGAGCCGCGCCCTTCGGTCATGCCAATCACCTCGTCGATTGGGTCGCGCGCCCTGCCGACCTGTACAACATCATCAGCGCCAAAACGCCTGGCGGCCATGACCTGCTCGCCGCGTTTCACCACTGCGATTACTTTGCAACCAGTCAGCTTTGCCACCTGCACCAGCATCAGGCCGAGCGGTCCGGCTCCGATGACCGTGACCGTATCACCGATATCAGCGCCGGTTTCCTGCAAGCCGCGCAGCGCGCAGGCCAGCGGCTCCGTCATGGCCGCCGATTCAAAACTCACGCCTTCCGGCAGGGCAAGCATGTTCGTTTCCACGATGCGGCGCGGAATCTTGATGTATTCAGCATATGCGCCGTTGTTGAAAAGCAGGTCTTCGCAGATGTTCTCCTGATGCTTGAGACAGTAAAAACACGAACCACAGGGCGCGGAGTTCAATGCAACCACTTTCATTCCGCGACGAAAATCACGGACGCCGTGGCCCACTTCTTCAATCACGCCGGAGAGTTCATGCCCAAACAGCGCCGGCGGCACAATCATGCGGGCGTGATAACCGCGCTGATACACCTTGAGATCGGTCCCACAGGTGAGCGCCACATTCACCTTCACCAGGACTTCTCCCGGTTCCAGTGAGGGGATCGGCACTTTTTCTATTTTGATGTCCTCTTTGCCATAGAGGACCGCGGCTGTCATTTGTCCCTTCAACTTTTCTCCCACTCCAACCCAGGTTGGACCACAATCTTCATCGATTCCGGCGATGGATGCGATGCCATCCGGACCGCTTCCACAGACTGCGACAGAGGAAACCGGTGCGAAATAAGCCGGGCAAAATCAATCTCTCCGCTGAACACCAGCCGCACGTTCTCATCCTGCAAATCCACTGACGCACTGTAAGAACCCATCAGCGTTTTTTCATCCATGCAGACGGCTGCAGGGTCAATGGCCACTTCACTTCGCTGCGTCTGCGCAAACAGCATGATTCTGCCGCCGGGACGTGTCGCATCCATGGCCGGCTTGATCAGGCTGTTCCCCGCCGTCGCCAGGATGACCGCATCCGCTCCGCGTCCGCCGGCAATCGCTTTCACCCGCTGCGCTGGATCTTCTGAGCCCGCATTCACGTTATGCTGTAAACCGAAGCTCTCACTTATTTTAAGGCGTTGCGGGTATAAATCGGAAGTTACGACAGTCGCACCTGTCCGCCGGGCCAATGCCGCCAGAATGATCCCGATAGGACCCTGGCCAATCACCAGCACCGTTTCATCGGGCTGGAGTTGCAACGACGCAATGGCTTTCAGGCAGGTATTTACAGGCTCAATAAACGATGCCTGCTCATAGGAGACTCCCGCCGGAATCCTGACCACGCCTTTGCGTACGATCCAATCCATGACGCGGATGTATTC
>DAHUXF010000294.1 GCA_027307295.1 Acidobacteriaceae bacterium | reverse complement strand
TTTTTGCGCGCCAGAACAGAGGCCAACGGACGGGTTAGTGTCTGGTTTTGGCCGCATCATGCAGCCCGGCGGCGCCTACGGGGATCACGCAGCCATGAGCTACTTCACAATTCGCGTTCTCAAACTGGATGGTGGTGTGATTGATGTGGTATTCGGCGATCAGCAGTTCCTTGACCCGGCGAAGAATGATTTCGCTTTGTGACATGGTGATGTCATCAATCAGGATGTGGCAGGAGAGCGCATGCGTGTCTGATCCAATGCTCCAGACATGCACATCATGCACATCTCGCACGCCCGCTACCCCATTCAAGCTGGCCGTGATGTGTTCAGCGGTAAGGCCTTGCGGCGCGCCTTCCAGCAGAATATTCAGCGTTTCGCGGATAATGCCGTAAGACGACCACAGAATCAGGCAACCAATGCCGATGGAGAGCGCCGGATCAACCCACGTCCGGCCCGTCAACATGATGACCCAGCCGCCTACAATTACCGCCGCCGTAGAGAGGGTATCTCCCATCTGATGAATGAATGCGCTGCGAATGTTTACATCGTGCGCAGCCCGGAAGAGCACCCAGGAAATTGTTCCGTTCATCACCACGCCAATGACCGCTACAAGAATCATTGTTTTAGGATGAACGGCCACGGGGTTCCTCATCCGCATCACGGCCTCATAGAAAATGTAAAAGGCAATGGCAACCAGGGTGAGCGCATTCACAAATGCCGCCAGCACTCCCGCGCGATGGTATCCGAAAGTTTTGGTTGCGCTTGGGGGACGGGTCTGAATAAACACTGCCACCCATGAGAGCAACAAGGCAAGCAGATCAGTTACGTTGTGTCCCGACTTAGAGAGCAGCGCCAGACTGTGGGCGTGAAGGCCCGCCAGAAGGGTAATCAACACATAGGCAGCCGTCGCGACTAGTGAATAACGTAGCGCGGTGGTGCTCAACGGGGCGTGTGGATGATTATGACCCATATCCGGGTTACTGCTGATTGTCCATTCGGCTCGAGATTTTAAAGTGGGACGAAGACCTTGCTATTTGCCTCAGCAGGCCGTGCCGCGAACCGCAGCGTTCATAGTGCCTCATCTCAATTCTATCGCTATCCGCCAGCCCGGACAAAATCATTATTGAATGAAGTTCTTACTCAACGGCGGCAACAACTTAGCCGCCTGCGGAGGCATCCAACCAAGTTGTGGTGGAAAGTCTTTAACGCATCCACCAGCTTGGTTCGTGATTGCTGTCGGGGAGAATTGCCATGAGCAGATTTTCATTTCATATTGTGCTTTGTTTCGGTACTCTGCTGGCCACAGCCGGCGCACAAACCACCAACCAGACGCAGACTCCGCCGGTGAATTCAACCACGCCCTCAACCGGCATTGGCAGCGGAGCCCAGACCAAGGCCGGGACTCCGGCCCCAGCCAGTAGCGGAACAGCGGCAGGGCAGGTGAATCCAACCGGGACAGGTCAGGCCCCTGTGACCAATGAGCCGCCTGCGGCCAGCGCTTCTTCAGGAGCACAGGGCAGTGGCGGCGTAGCGGGCCATGCCACATCCAGTGCCATGCAAAATACTGACATCCAGGCCAGTAGCGGAATCGCTGCCATGCCGGACTCCGATCTGCAAGCCCAGATCCAAAACGCGCTCAGCAAAGAACCTACCCTTGCGGGCAACAGTCCGCGCGTGACCGTCACTCCTGACGCTATTCTTCTGGCCGGCTCGGTGAATACCGGCAAAGAGAAAGTTACCGCGACACGTATCGTGCAGTCATATGCCGGAAACAAGAAAGTGGTAAACCATTTGCAAATCAACGGTGCTTCGCCGCGGAAGGACTTCACCAGCCCTGATCATTTACGCAGTACAGAAAATCCGGCAACCGATCCGGAGCCGAACAAAGGCAGTGCTCCTGCTTCTAAGCCGCCGCTCGAATAGCCAACACGGCATACTAGGCATTTGCACGTAATGCACATGCGTTAGGCCCACTTTAGTTTTTAGCGAGGTGCTGCATCAGGCTGTCCATCAAATCAGGTATGTGCTGGTTCCATTGGTTCCAGTCATGCCCTCCTGAAACTGTATGGAACTCATAGTGGAAATTCCTTTGCTTCAGCAGCGCTGAGAATTTCCGGTTGACTGCCAATAAGCCTTCCTGGTCGCCACATATTAGAAAGATATATGGCGCCTGTGCTGGATTAACAGACCGCGCAAGCACCAATGGATCATTCTCTTTCCGGCTTTGACTTCCCCACGACCCAAAGATTGAGCTGTGTTGCCGCCACTGGCCTATTCTCTTGATGGAAAAGGGACGGCTGGGAACATCCAGGGCCGGGCTGACCCCTCCGGCAAAAACATAGAGATCAGGATGCTTGAGCGCCAGCACAACCGCTCCAAATCCTCCCATGGAAACACCCGCAATCGCGCGATTTGCGCGGCCAGCCAGAGCGGGGAACCTCTGCTCCACATCTATAATCAGATCATGCACAATGTAATCTTCAAAACGGTCTTCAGGATGTTCAGCAGAATTCATGTAGTAAGAGGAATTTCCTTCCGGCATCACTAGAATCAAACCACGCGCTGCGTTAGCGGCGACGTTAGTGTAGTTTGACCAATCGCGAAAGCCGCCTCCGCCGCCGTGCAGCAGATACAGCACTGGGAACTTCTGGCCGGGGGATAAATTCGTCGGCGCCACCGTCCTGTACTGCATGTCACGACGAAGCGCGGCAGAATAAAAAGCAACGTCAACCATCTTCACGTCCGGCGTAAGCCGGGGATGGTCTGGCGGCTCTTGTTGGCTTCTATTGCATGCAAGGAAAAACATTGCCATCGACAAAAGGAACAGCCCGCGGCGACATGCTGCCCTGCGTGTTGGCGGCGCGTTACGCTCATGGATTGTCTGATTCTATCTTCACGGGGCATTTGCCAGGCTATCTGACGTTATAGAATCTACGAGGTCAGCAGCAAGGAGCACGAACATGCCCGAATCTTCCGTTCTATATGAACTTCGTGACAACGTTGCCTTGATCACCTTGCACCGCCCACAGGCAGGCAATGCCCTGGACCTGGAGATGGCCAGGGAGCTGAATGCTGTTTCGCTGCGCTGTGAGAGTGACAGCAATGTTCGCGCCGTGCTGCTCCGCGGCCACGGGAATACATTCTGCGCCGGCGGTGACGTTAAAGTCTTCGCTGCCCAGGCGGAGCTGCCGCGTTATCTGCGGGAGATTACTTCCCATCTGCATCTTGCCATTTCACGTTTTGCGCGGCTGGATGCGCCGGTCATCGCCGCTGTACGCGGCGCAGCCGCTGGCGGCGGATTCAGTCTGGCCATCGCTTGTGATCTGGTGCTGGCTGCTGACTCTGCTACCTTCCTCATGGCATATACAAAGGTTGGCATGGCTCCCGACGGCGGCTCAACCTATTTCTTGCCTCGCTTGGTCGGCCTGAAGCGGGCCTTAGAGCTGGCCGTGACGAATCGCGCTCTTTCCTCCCGTGAAGCCTGCGAATGGGGTCTGGTTACAGAGGTCGTGGCCCCGGAACTGCTCGACTCCCGCGCAGAAGAACTGGCCCGGTCTCTTGCTCAGGGACCTACCGGAGCTTTTGGAGCAGTAAAGCGCCTATTACACAGCGGCTGGAACCAGCCATTGGAAACTCAGATGGAATGGGAGAGCCGGGCTATTGCAGCGGCAGGAGCAACCGCAGATGGACGCGAAGGAATTCGCGCGTTTGTAGAAAAACGAAAAGCGAAGTTTAGCGGAGTGTCCGGCTAGCCAGAATCCAAATGGTCCATTAACACGAAGGCGGTCAACGAACGGCTGCGGTAAGAAGTTCATCGGGGCAGAAAATCTGACCGGAAAGCATGGGGGCTTTCCGACACAGCGCCCAGTTTAATTTAATAAGACGGTTTATCCGGCCGGGCCGATTTGTTGCTCGCATGCGGTAAAATCAGTGTTGTTCTTCAGGGATGACTGGTTTGCATGGAAAAACAATGGAATAATTCGGCAGATCGCGCCAAGGGACAATATCCGACGTCACACAAGACGATTTTGTTGTTCTCGCTTCTGGCTTCTTTTTTTGTGTTAACAGTGTCTCTTCTCATACAGTGGCTCATCTACGACGACTTGCTGCACAGGACAGGGCCTCTACGGATAGTGGGCACTTCCATGGCCGCGGTTGTAACGTTTTTTTTTGTGTTCCGTTGGCAACATGCAGCCAGAGAGAAGCAGCGCGAGATGGTTCGCCGATTCGAGATGATTGCGCATATGAATGACCGAATCCGCAACGCGCTGCAAGCGATCGAGTGTGTGACTTATCTCTCTCGGCCAGAGGAGACCGATTCCGTTCGACAGGCGGTTGGCGTAATCGATGGAGTACTCTGTGACGTCATCGCTGACGCAGGGCA
>DAHUXF010000293.1 GCA_027307295.1 Acidobacteriaceae bacterium | reverse complement strand
ATGTATTCAAAATTGCCGCGATCCGGAGCCCCGGCAACGGCCAGCGTGGCAGAGGTGAGCACGGCAGTCTCAAGATTTTCAAACAGTGTCTGCTTGAGGATCTGCGACACATCAATAGGCGTTGCCTGAAGCACAATATGGGTCTGACCGCCGCGCGCCCGGCGCGCTTCGCCGCGATATTCAATCCAAAAGACAGTGTTCTTGTCTTCCGATTCCATGATGAACGCAAGCTGTGTCTGCAGCTCCTGTGTGCGCCGGGAAAAGCTAAAAACTTCCTCCGGTTTCTGGGGCAACAACTCAAGCTCAGCCAGGACACGCGCCAGCGATTGCATCACCACGTCATAGTCGTCACCATTCTTTTCCAGAAATTCATCCCGGTTGGTAAAAGCGGAACGTCCTTCGCCTGCGGGAAGCAGTCCGAAGAAAAAGCGGGAACGCTCACGCAGCCTTGCCAGCGCCTGAATCACTCCGGGAGAAATGGCTTTCTTTTGTTGAAGCGTGGCTTCGATATCCCGTGCCAGCTCTTCAAAGCGAAGATTGCTCACGCTCACGCCAAAATAGCTGCCAGCCACGTCTTCCAGTTCGTGCGCTTCGTCAAAGATGACTGCGGCAGCGTCCGGCAGAATCCCCGCGTCCGGCGCGCCCTCGGCCTGCATCTTGATCGCGAGATCCGCAAAAAACAAATGATGATTGACGATGATGATGTCGCTCTCCGCAGCGCGGCGATGCATCTCCGTGATAAAACAGCGGTCCCACTGCTGGCACTTCTGACCAGTGCAGCGCTCCGTGCGCGCATCAAGCTTTTGCCAGAGCTGTGTATTTTCTGGCAGGCCTTTCAGTTCTGCGCGATCGCCGCTCTCCGTAATCGCTTCCCATTCAGCAATCTGGCGATACTGCTCAATCTCCTGCAATCCATTGAGCACCGGCTGATTGGTAAGGTCATAGAGTTTCTGCCGGCAAAGATAATTATTGCGCCCTTTCATATAACAGACGCGCAGCTTGCCTGGTTTTTGATCAAAGCTTTGACCAAAGAGGTGCTGCTCCAGAAATGGTATATCTTTGAAGAAGAGCTGCTCCTGCAGGTTTTTTGTGCCGGTGGAGATGACGACGCGCTTGCCGCTGCGAATCACAGGCAGCAGGTAGGCCAGCGTCTTGCCCGTTCCGGTTCCGGCTTCCACAATCAGGTGGCGGCGCTCCGCCAGGGCCTTTTCCACGGCCTCCGCCATCTGCAACTGGCCACGGCGAAACTCATAACTGGGATGCGCGCGGCTGAGCAGCCCGCCCGGCGCAAAGAACTCATGCAGCGTAGGCCAGCGTCGCTCAGGTACAGCAGCGGTTTCAGGGCGGAAGGAAGAAGCCATGGCAAGCGTGTTCTAATGATAACTGAGAGTAAATAGAAGTTTTTAGGGATTGCCTGAAATTGGCGCTCCAGTTAGTTCCGCAAATTAAGAAAATCCGGCAGACGAAAGCAGACATTGTCCCAAGCCCCAATCAAAACCCGACCTCCCTTACTGGCCATTGTGGGCCGGCCCAATGTGGGCAAGTCTACGCTTTTCAACCGGCTGATCGGCTCGCGTCGCGCCATTGTTGGCGACGAGCCGGGCATTACCCGCGACCGGCTGTACGGTGAAACCACGTGGGAAGGCCGTCGTTTGCGCATCGTCGATACGGGCGGCATTGTCCCGGATGACAAGAGCCTGATACCGGCGGAGATTTTCCGCCAGGCAAAACTTGCGCTGGAAGAGGCCGCCGCCATTGTTCTGGTGGTTGATCTGCGGACTGAGCTGGCTGCGCCCGATATGGAGTTGGCGCGGCTGCTGCGCCGTCTGGGCAAGCCTTTGTTTCTGGCCGTCAACAAAGTGGACTCCACCAAGCTGGAAGCACAGGCGGAAAACTTCCGCACTCTTGGCATTGCCGACCTTTATCCCGTTTCTGCTGAGCATGGAACCGGCACAGCCGAACTGCTGGACGCAGTTCTTACAGCCATACCAGTTTCAGCGGCAGAGACACAGTATGCGCAGGAAAGTGTTGAGAAGGAGGAAGCTAAAAAAGCTGAAGTAGCTTCCGGTGAAGACGAAGAGAGCACTGAGCGCAGGCCCAGGCCTGCGCGGGAGACGCGCGTCGCCATCATTGGCCATCCCAATGTCGGCAAATCCACGCTGCTGAATAGTCTGACGGGCAGCTCCCGCGCTATTGTCTCACCCGTGGCCGGAACCACACGCGACGCCGTGGATGAGTTGATTGAAAAAGACGGCCACATGTACCGCTTTATTGACACGGCTGGAATTCGCCGCAAGGGCAAGACGAATTTGATGGCGGAAAAGCTTTCTGTGGTAATGGCCCGCAAGCATCTTGAAGCCGCTGACATCGCTCTGCTTGTGATTGATGCCGTGGAAGGCGTGAATGCGCTTGACGCCACCATTGGCGGCTATGCTCATGAAAGCGGGCGCTCCGTGATTGTGGTGGTCAACAAATGGGACCTGGTGGGTCCGGCCCGGACAGACGGCAAGCCGCCCGCCGACCGTGAGCTTTATGAAAAGCAGGCGCGCCGCGTGCTGAAGTTTCTTGATTATGCGCCCATGGTGTTTGTCTCGGCAGCCGAAGGCAAGAACATTGACAAGATTTTTCGCGCGCTGGAGTTGGTTTCCGCCGAGCGGCGTAAACGCATTGGCACCTCGCAGATGAACCGCTTTCTGGAGACAGTCGATTTTGAGCGCGCCTCTGTGCCTCATCGCCAGCAGGTCAAAATCTTTTATATGACGCAGGCGCAGGCATCGCCACCGACGTTTATTCTTTTCACGGACAAGGACGTAAAGCTGCATTTCTCTTATGAGCGCTTTCTACAAAACCAGATTCGCAGCAAATTCGGGTTTGTGGGTACGCCAATCTGGATTAAAAACCGTCCGCGCAGCAAAGTAGAACTGCCGCCCAAAAAGAGCAAGCGGCGGCGTTAAGAGCGGCAACATGGTTTTTGAGTAAAGTTCCTGGCTGGGCTGTTCAATAGATTCGCGCATTTCGCCTTGATTTGCAGCAGATATTTTTCTGATCTGCGCTCATCTGCGTAAATCTGCGGCTACTGCTGCTATGTCTGGCTCGCCTGATTTAACCTCTGACGGTCTCATACCCTCCAGCCACCCGCTCAGAGCTGCCAGCGCCTGATCGCACACCATTTTGTGCCGCAGCTTTTTGTCGCGGACACGGCGGCGCGTTGCATCGTCAACATGGGGCAGGAGATCAAATGTGATGTTCGCGGGCTGGAAATTTTTGGCCTCGGCATGGCAGATATAGTGGACCAGTGATCCCA
Organism: Acidobacteriaceae bacterium; assembly: GCA_027307295.1. Taxonomy (GTDB): domain Bacteria; phylum Acidobacteriota; class Terriglobia; order Terriglobales; family Acidobacteriaceae; genus Angelobacter. Next base: position 1,082 of record DAHUXF010000293.1, on the reverse strand, counting down.
AGGCGGTCTCACGCGGAGGCGCGATTGCAGGCAGGCCGTGGGCAATGCGGGCCGCATGCATCCCCGCCAGCATGCCCATGGCAATGGATTCCGTGTAACCCTCAACTCCGGAAATCTGCCCGGCAAAGAAAACGTTTGGATATTGCTTCAGGTTCAATAAATCCGTCAGCAGCGTTGGCGCATTAATGTACGTGTTGCGATGGATCTGTCCATACCGGATGAACTTTGCATTTTCCAGTCCTGGTATCAGCCGTAGAACACGCGCCTGGTCGCCATATTTCAAATGGTTCTGAAAGCCCACCAGATTGTATGAGTCCGCGCGCAGGTTCTCCTGCCGCAGCTGCACTACCGCATAGGGCCACTTTCCGGTGCGCGGATCATCCAAACCTACCGGCTTCATTGGCCCAAAACGCAGAGTGTCCCGGCCCCGGCGCGCGATTTCCTCAATCGGAAGACAGCCCTCAAAATAGTTCAGGTTCTCCCAATCGTGGCTCTCCACGGACTCGGCTGCAACCAGCGCGTCATAAAAGCGGTCATATTCGTCTTTGGTAAAAGGACAGTTGATGTAATCGGCAGTCCCTTTGCCATAGCGCGCAGCCATGTAGACGCGGCCCATATCAATGGAATCCGCTTCAACAATGGGGCTGATGGAATCGTAAAAGAAGAGGTGATCGCTGCCGGAGAGCCGCGCAATCTCACGCGAGAGCGCGTCCGAGGTAAGCGGGCCGGTTGCAATCACGGTCAGGCCTTCGCGCTCGCGGATGCTGGTGACCTCTTCACGAACCACTTTGATAAGCGGTTCAGTAGAAATCGCTTCAGTCACTCGTGTGGCAAAGGCTTCACGGTCCACTGCCAAGGCATGCCCGGCAGGCACGCTGGTTTCTCTCGCCAAGTGCAATAGCAGCGAGCCGGTACGCCGCATCTCTTCTTTCAGCAGCCAGGGGGCAGTATTTTCACTCTCAGATTTCAACGAATTGGAGCAGACCAGCTCGGCAAATTTATCGGTTTGATGTGCAGGCGTTGACTTTACTGGCCGCATCTCATAAAGCTCAACTTCCACTCCTTGCCGCGCGCATTGCCAC
>DAHUXF010000292.1 GCA_027307295.1 Acidobacteriaceae bacterium | reverse complement strand
AGGTGGAGAACTCGTTCAACAAGATGGATATGGATACCTGGCCTTTTGTGGTTCTCGGTTGGCCTTGCCTTGTATGCCCGACTCGGAAATCCCTTGCTAACCTTCTCCGGTATAGCTTGCATACATGAGCGAGGCATTTTGTGTGTTCCATTTACTGCCTTTACGGTTACGCTGGTGCGCTGCTCAGTCTATTCGCTGGCGGCATTATTCTCTTCTCGGTCCAGCCGCCAATATGATTTTTTTCATCCCGTTCTTTCACACATTCTTTCAGGTTTGTTTCTCTACGGACTCCCAAAGCTTGACCAGGATCAATCTGAGAAGTAGCGCCTAGATCTTTAACAGGGCGCACGATCAGCGTCGTTGATTGATTGTGGCTAAGGCCCTGTTTGGTGGGAAAGTCTAAACCGTCGGATGGGTACGACTGTAAGCCTCTGGAAGCAAAACCCGATTTTGATTGGTCGGGGGGAGAGAGGATTTGAACCTCCGACCAAATAAGCTTAGGTTCGAAGAAGCAGCCAGCACTGCTGTCTTCGATTCGCGATGCATTTCATCGTGCTCCAAGAAAGTCGTAGCGTTCTTCAAGAAAAATGCTTGCTCAGTAACGCCGCCATTTGGGTTATCTCGCCGGCTTCATTATTTCGGTCGTTAGGAAATGTTCCTTCTATCTAGAAATCAAACTTGAGTCCGAATTCTAACACTCGTGGCGAAGCCAGGCTAAAAACGCCGGTGCCAACCCCTACGCGATTAGCCGCTCGATCTTTGTAGGTGGTGCCGTTGATCGAACCAGGCGAACCATTCAGCAGGGGGCTCATTACGCCAGGAGGTAAATCAAAATTGGCAAAATTGAAAACGTTATAAGCCCCAACACTTGGCTTCAAGACATACTTCTCGTTAAATGTGTGCTTCCATTCCAATTTCATATCCATGGATCGCAGCCAATCCGTATTGACTTGCCCTGATGGAGCCAGCGGTACTGTACTTGCAACTCCACCCAGCGCCTGTAACTGCGTCAGAGTGAACAGCCCATTATTGATCAAAGTCTGGCCTGCCGGAGTTGCTTGATTGGCTACCGTGCTGTTGTAAGCCTGAAGTACCTGGTTGAGATTGCTAGCGTTGATTCCCCGGCCGAAGCTGCCCATTTTTGTGCCCGGGAGAGGATCTCCAACTGTTCCATCTCCTGTAAAGTCAGTCCTGTAAATCTCTCCGGGGCCCAGTCCGCTGTTCGGTACGACGAGTGGCAGCGGAAGAGCGCTGTAGAAGTGGGATACAACACTGGCAGTGAAACCGAAGCGCAGGTCTCCCGTTGCGCCGAAAGAAAGCTGGTGAGTCCGATCCAGCAGGTTCGGCCCCATGTAGCGCATCGGTTGGGCGTTGTCCAAGGCGTTATTGACAAGATCAAGGTCGGACTGCGCGATAGTGAGAAAGTTACCTGCGCCGGCGCTCACAAACCTTGACAGGCTGTAAGACAACTGGAGGTTGGCTTTAAGGATTCCAGGCACCGGCTTGCTTACCTGCTGCCGCAGCTTGGCCTGTAATGCGTTGTAGACGGAACGTCCCGTCGAATTGGCCATGATCATCTGAGGAAGATTGGCATTGACGCCAGAGAACGCGCACCCGGTGGAAATCGGGCAAGTGCCGCCAAAATCCAAGGCTGGAGATCCCATCCCGTTTCTCGCATAATCAGAGATCTGCGCTCCTTTAGCGATCGCGCAATTGATAGAACCTGCATCTATTCCTGTGCCGCAACCGAAAAGTCCGTTTGTGCTGGAGATCGCAGCCTGGGCCGCTGTTTTGTTGAAATATCTGATGTCACCGACGTGGTTCTGGTCAACGCCTAGCAAGAGCTGCGTCGCGACATTGCGGACATAGTCGACGGAAACCACTGTATTCCGAGCGATCTCGCGCTCAAAGCCAATGTTGATTTGCGTCGCCCTAGGGGTGTGATAGACCGGGCCAAGCATCTGTGATCCTGGGACGCTGCCCCCGATGTTGATGCCTTGCGCGACCAGGTTGCCGGCATAGTTCGGGTTCGGCGCGGTCAAACTAAACGGGCTAAGCGCCTGGAGTTGGTTTTGAAGAGCACCGATTTGCTGTGCTACCTGTCCCACGGCAATACCGGAGGTTGGACCGCAAAATGTTGGCAGCAATGTCAGTGACGCGGTTGGCACCGGAACTGCGACGCCAGGACCAACACAAGCCGGCGCCACAGCCTGGAAAGAGCCTGACTGCAAGCGGAAGGGCCGGTCACCGTATATATTGTTGAAAACCGCATTGTCGTAGAACATGCCGATGGCCCCGCGTATTACGGTCTTGCTGTTATTCCCAGGATCATAGGCAAAGCCAAACTGAGGCGCAAAATCCAGATTGGGTTGATTGACCGGCTTGCTCCACGCCGTGCCCAAGGCAGCTAGTTCCGTCAGTCCAGGCAGGTCGCTATCGGAGCGGCCGGTGTCTCTCACATACCGGACTCCATAATTCACGGTCAGGTTGGACTTGACCATCCACTTATCCCCCAAATACAGGCCAAGACGATGGTCGGGACCCAGGCCGCCGGCACGATAACCCAGTGCTGCCTTCTCCGATACATATCCTTGTCCGGTTCCGAGCAAGACCAACTCAACCGGATAATTCAGTGGGTTGCTGCGGCCGCCGGGAAAACATGGAACTCCTGGACCGCATGAATTGTCGGCGAAGTTCTTTTCTGTGTCGGTGACGCCGATCGTTGCTTGGGGTGAAGCCCCAAAGAATGCCGCATTTCCCACGTCCAGAATATGGTTGTAGTCGACGCCAAAGCTCAGGATGTGCGAGCTAAAGATCTTTACGCCGTCATATTTGAACTGGCGGTCGTTTTGAAGTGTAAATTGGGGGGCCAGCAAATTTGGGCCAGTCTGTAGAGTGCCAATCACTAGGCTGACAGGAAGGTCGGCCAGGGGCAAGCCGCTTCCCCGGGTTGCATCCGCAATGTTGTTTTGAAAGTTCAAGAAAGAGGCGCGGATGCTGTGAAAAAAGGAACCGGTCATAAAATCCAGGCCGACTGCATGATCGCGCGAGTAGTTCTTGCTGGAGTACACCTGGAAGCTGGAAGGCCAGAATGTGGAATGGTCACTGGAGTCAAAATATGTAAAGCGATAAAACAACCGCGCAGTGTTTTTCAATTGGTAGTCAAATCGTGCCAGGGTTTCATTTTCCCTGAACGGTGCGGAATAATTTCCTGAAAAAGCGGAAAATGGATCCGGCAGCGCGACTGCAGCTTGAAGGTCCTGCTTGGTATGCTCTCCGGCTATGAAGAAGAAAAGCTTGTCCTTCTTGATTGGGCCGCCAAGCCGTCCACCAGATTGGTTTCTCTGAAATGGAGAGTTGAGGCCGGGGCCGGTCGGTAGTGCTGCCGCCGCAGCGCTGTCGCGAAATAGCGAAAAAGCCTGTCCATGCCAGGAATTTCCGCCCGAACGGGTAACAACGTTGACCGCACCGGAGGAACTAAGCTCGGTGGAAAGATCAAGGACCGACTGGTTGAGCTGAAATTCCTGAATGGCGCTCGCAGGAATGTCCTGAGTCGTGGTGCCTACGGTTTCATCGCTGACATCGACTCCGTCAACTTCAATTCGGGCGCTTCGTCCAAACCGGCCTCCAAAGGAGATGGAGGAATATCCAACTTTGGTGGGATCAAAATTCGTGCCGTCCTGGATCTGCACGCCCGGTTCGAGCTGTGCCAAATCTAGAAAATTGCGCCCATTGATCGGCAGGTCTTCGATCTGTCGATTGTTCAGAACGCCTCGGATCGAGCTTTGGCCCGTATTTACCTGAATCTGGGTCGCCGATACCTGTACAACCTGGGTCTCAGTTCCAAGGCTAAGCTTGGCCGAAACAGCCGATACCGTTCCAACCTCCACCACAACCTGTCTCTCCAGTTGCTGGAAACCCTTCGCCTCAATTTGTATCTTGTATTGCCCTGGAATCAAAAGACTGATGCTCGAGAGTCCGGAAGATGAAGTAAGGGTGCTGATCTTCTGACCAGTGGACTCGTTTGTCACAGACACTTTTGCCCCTTGCACCACTGCACCGGTTGCATCCGAGACCGCGATTTCGATGCTGCCGGTGGCTACAGTTACCTGTGAAAAGAGGCTGGATGGGATTGCCATCAGCAGCAGAACTGCACACAACAAAAATAGGGCCTTTCGCCTAAGGGACTGGCTGTGCATCGACTTCTCCATTAAGTTTTGCGATTGGGCGATCTGCGTTCTAGAGTTAGCCGGATTATGATCGCTTCCCTGCTGTTCCGAAAGATGACATTGGTAATACGGTGAAAGCTTCTGGCATTTTTTACCGGGCTCTGCTCTCTTCAGTTCGGAGACATCCGGAGCCGACAGCTCCGCGAATCGTGCGGCTCCAAATTTTGGCGAAGGAAAA
>DAHUXF010000291.1 GCA_027307295.1 Acidobacteriaceae bacterium | reverse complement strand
CGCCGCACAGCAGGTTTCATCTTCCTCTTCGTCCCTGTCCCAGGGCACCAGCGAACAGGCAGCTTCGGTGGAAGAAACCACCTCCAGCCTGGAAGAGATGAGCGCATCCATCACGCAGAACTCTGACAACAGCAAGCAGATGGAAACGGCTGCCACCAAGGGCGCGCGCGAAGCCGAAGAGAGCGCCAAAGCAGTTAAGCAGACGGTGGATGCAATGCGGGCGATTACCGACAAGATCAATATCATTGATGAAATCGCCTACCAGACCAACCTTCTGGCGTTGAATGCAGCCATTGAAGCTGCCCGCGCCGGAGAGCATGGACGTGGTTTTGCCGTGGTCGCCACGGAAGTCCGCAAGCTGGCGGAGCGCAGCCAGGCGGCGGCCAAAGAAATCAGCGGAATGGCTTCCAACAGTGTGGAGGTAGCGGAAAACTCCGGGACGTTGCTGGATGAACTTGTTCCTTCCATTCTGAAAACGGCGGAACTGGTGCAGGAAGTAACGTCGGCATCGCGGGAACAGGCGTCCGGGGTGAACCAGATCAACCGGGCCATGGCGCAGGTGGACCAGGTGACGCAACGAAATGCGTCTTCCGCGGAAGAGCTTTCCAGCACGGCGGAAGAAATGGCGTCACAGGCGGAAGCGCTTACCCAGTTGATGTCATTCTTCAGGACGGGCCTGGGCGCTGAGCCAGGGCTCTCGTTTCTGCGCCAGCATGGTCTTCAGACCTCCGGGTCGCACCAAACCGCGCCGCGCCATCAGGAAAGACAGCCTGCTGTTGCGTGGTCGGCGGTCGCCGCAGGTGGAAGTAAATCCAGAGGCAGCGAAGACGATGACGGCTTCGCGCGGTTTCAATAAGGAGAAAGCCGATGGCGACTACGACGGGAGAAATTGCGGAACAGTATCTTACGTTCCTCCTGGCCGGTGAGGAGTATGCAATCGACATCCTTAAGGTCAAAGAGATCATTGAATACGACATTGTTACCACGGTGCCAAAAACGCCGGTATGGATTCGCGGGGTCATCAATCTTCGCGGCAGCGTAGTCCCGGTGGTGGACCTGGGACTGAAGTTTGGCATGGAAGCGCGTCCAGTCACCAGGACGACTTGCATCGTCATCGTGGAAGGAGACTGGACGGGGCAACACATTTTTATGGGGGTGATGGCGGACGCAGTAAGCCAGGTGATGGACATTGTGTCTGGCGAGGTACGGGAGGTCCCCGAATTCGGCACCCGCATTACGGTTGACTACCTGAAAGGAATGGCCCACCTCGGGAAAAAATTTGTTCTGCTGCTGGACATAGACAAGATTCTCTCCGCAAACGAGATGTTGGACCTGAATGAAGCGGTGACCACCGTTCTGGAAAATGACAACCATGCCGCCTTGCTGGATTCGTCTGAAGCGGGCGCGCTGATGGAAGGAGACGCCGGCGCACAAGCGCAAGACAGTGCCGTACAGGAATAAAAAACCGCGTACTGGCGAACCCCGATTATTTGCAACCGCAGTTTTTAACAGGGAAAAGACACAATGAACAAGACAATTCTGCTTGTGGATGATTCTGCGACATCACGGATGAAAAGCCGTATGTTATTTGGGAACAAAACAAACTACGATTTCATCAGCGCTTGTGACGGACAGGAAGGCCTGGAAATGGCGCTGGAACGAAAGCCCGATCTGATTTTGATGGACGTGGAAATGCCGCGGATGAACGGGCTGGAGACGTGCCAGGCGCTCAGGAAAAATGCCGAAACCAGAAGAATCCCGATCATTCTATTGACGATGCGCGGCGAAGACTCCATCGTCAAGCAGGGCATGGCCAGCGGATGCACCGAGTATATGGTGAAACCTGTAAACGAAGAAAAACTTGCCGTGGTGGTGAAAAAGTATCTGGAATGAGGGGGCCAGCTTTCAAAATACGCGGCGATGCCCGGACAACCGGGCTCCCGGCACACGGGACGAGCGCGGTGGTTTTCCAGCCCCGTTCTATAAGCGCCGCTCACGACACTACGTTGGATGTGTTGCCGCGAGCGATTTCGCCAAAAGAATTTCTGCATTACCAGGCGCTCATCTATAAGGAAGCCGGCATATGGCTCTCTGAGGCGAAAACCGCGCTGCTGACCGGCAGGCTTTCCCGCCGGCTGCGCACCCTGGGGCTCGACAATTTTTCCCAGTACTATGAGCGGGTCATTACGGATGACGAAGAACGGCAGACCATGGTGGATGCCATCACCACCAATGAGACGCACTTCTTCCGTGAGCCCGCGCATTTCCGCTTTCTGGAACAGCAGGTCATGCCGTTTTGGCAGGCCAGCGCGGAGTCGGGACGGCGCTCGCGGACCATTCGGGTATGGAGCGCAGGATGCGCCACGGGACAGGAAGCCTATTCTCTAGCCATGATGCTGGTAGACCGTTTTCCGCCTGAGCAGGGATGGTCGATTGAGATACTGGCCACAGACATATCATGCCGAGCCTTGGCCATTGCGGAAAAAGGCATGTGGGACCTGGCCAAGGCCCGCGAGATTCCGCCGCACTATCTGCGCTCTTACATGCTCAAGGGCTACGGCCAGAACCAGGGAAAAATCAAGGCGGGGCCTGCCATTCGCGTGGTCCGCTTTATGCATTTGAACCTGAATGAGGCGCAGTATCCGGCGCTGGGTCATTTTGATCTTATCTTCTGCAGGAATGTTCTTATCTATTTTGATCTGGAAGGCAGGAAGCGGGTGATAGGGCGGTTGTTGAAATATCTTGCGCCCGGCGCGTACCTGTTTGTTGGTCATGCCGAAAGCCTGAATTCCATCTACCCGTCCCTGCGATGCGTCATCCCTACCGTTTACTCGCTGGGGGAAAAGCCGGAGCGGAGCTAGAATGCTGTCTCAAAACAGCGTCCCCAGACAAATCAGGGTCCTGGTGGTGGACGATTCTGCTGTTGTACGGCAGGTGCTGGAGGCGGTGTTGTCACAGGAGCCGGACCTGTCAGTGATGGTCGCGGCCGATCCGCTGATTGCGCAACAGAAGATGGCCCGCTGCCGCCCGGACGTGATCGTGCTGGACCTTGAGATGCCGCGCATGGATGGCTTGGCCTTCCTGCGCAAGATCATGGCCACCGATCCCATACCCACGGTGATCTGCTCCGGGGTGGCGGGGCGCGGCACACAAGCTGCTTTGCGCGCGCTGGAAGAAGGCGCGCTGGGGATTGTCACCAAGCCTAAGCTGGGCCTCCGCAATTTTCTTTATGAGTCCGGGCTGGTGCTTACAGACATGGTGCGTTCCGCAGCCGGAGCGCGCATCCGTCCTTTCCATGTGCCGGATGCCAAACCATCTGCGCCAAGAAAACCTTTGGCCCAGAAGCCTGAGTTTTTCTTGCAGCGGCTGGTAGCCATTGGCGCTTCCACCGGAGGCACAGAAGCGCTTACCGAGATTCTTACGGCCCTGCCGCAGGATTCACCGGGCATTCTGGTGGTCCAGCATATGCCGGAAGTTTTTACGGCCGCGTTTGCTGACCGGCTGAATCATCTGAGCCTGATCAAGGTCAAGGAAGCCGAAGATGGCGATCCTGTTACGCCCGGTAGAGCGCTGATCGCACCGGGCAACCGGCACATGTCGGTTAGGCGGCGAGGCAAAGAGGTTTATGTGGAGCTCAATGACGGCCCGCTCATTTCCCGCCACCGGCCCAGCGTTGACGTGCTGTTTCGCTCGGTGGCGCATGCTGCCGGCGCAAATGGCCTGGGCATTATTTTGACTGGTATGGGCAGCGATGGCGCACAGGGTCTGCTGGAAATGAAAAAATGCGGCGCCGAGACGGTTGCCCAGGACGAAGCCAGTTGCGTGGTATTTGGAATGCCCAGGGAAGCAATCGCATGCGGCGCGGTTGATGAAGTCCTTCCCCTTGCCCGGATACCCACCAGGATATTGATGAATTCCGCAAAGAAAAAACCACTACGCCATACAACAATGGCGCCTTGACCCCCAACATTAAGACCACCGAACGCATGCAGGTCTTCTTCATTCGCGGCGGCGCACCTAACTTATTTCCATTAGGTACAAAAAAGAATCCATGACCATGCTGGATGCATAATAACTTCTGGGAACGTGGGGAGTGTGCCATGACTCAGGAAGAGATGCGCCTGCGGGAATCACAAGGCCGCGTGAATCACTGGAAGCGCTGGGGCCCATATCTGAGTGAGCGTGCCTGGGGCACCGTGCGCGAGGACTACAGCGCCACCGGCGAAGCGTGGGATTATTTTACTCACGATCATGCGCGTTCCCGCGCGTACCGCTGGAATGAAGATGGAATCGCCGGAATCTCTGACCGTCATCAGCGGCTCTGTTTCGCGCTGGCCCTGTGGAATGGACGCGACCCCATCATGAAGGAGCGCCTGTTTGGCCTGGATGGTAATGAAGGCAACCATGGCGAAGACGTAAAAGAGTACTACTTCTACCT
>DAHUXF010000290.1 GCA_027307295.1 Acidobacteriaceae bacterium | reverse complement strand
TGCCCAAAGGCGCCGCCGCTGTGGTTGAGATGGGCACATGGCCTATCCTGCCGGTGTTTTCCCACATGCAGCATATCGGCAACGTGCCCCAGGATGAGATGATGCGCACCTTCAACATGGGGATTGGCATGGTGCTGGTGGTCCCGGCCAAAAAATTTAAGCGCGTACAGAGCGTGATAGAAAAGGCAGGCGAAAGAGCTTACCTTATCGGGCGGATCGTAAAAGGCGACCGCAAGGTACAGTACGCCTGACCATGGCTGCGCTGAAAAAACTTGGCATTCTGCTCTCCGGGCGCGGATCGAACTTCCTGGCCATTGCGGACGCCATCCAATCCGGGCGGCTCAAGGCGGAAATTGCCATTGTGATCTCCAACCGCGCCGATGCTCCGGGACTTGAAGCAGCGCGGCAACGCGGCTTCAACGCACAACTGGTTCCCTCGAAAGGCCGCGTGCGTGAGGAGCATGATGCCGAGGTCATAGCGGCGCTTAAGCAGGCGCAGGTTGATCTGGTTTGCCTGGCCGGATATATGCGTTTGCTCTCTCCTGACTTTGTGCGGGCGTTTCCCAACCGCATTGTGAATATTCACCCATCGCTGCTGCCGGCATTCCCTGGCATGGACGCACAGAAGCAAGCGCTGGAATACGGCGTTAAGATCACCGGCTGCACCGTGCATTTTGTGGATGAGCACCTGGACCACGGTCCTATTATTTTGCAGAAGACCGTGCCTGTGCTGGATGGCGACGATCTGCATTCGCTGGCGGAAAGAATTCTGGAGCAGGAGCACGTGGCATATTCAGAAGCAATAGGATTGGTGCTGTCGGATAAAGTGGAAGTCAGGGAACGCAGGGTGGTGCATAAGCAAAGTCGCGCGGAGGGCAAGTAGTGCTCAAGGTTAAGCTGCTGAGCCCCTCGGCCAAAGCGCCCACGATCGCGCACCCGGGAGAAGACCTGGGCTATGACATTTACTCGGCGGAAACCGTGACGCTGGAAGCGCGCGGGCACGCCATTGTCTCAACGGGCATTGCCGTGGAATGCACTTCTCCAAAAGGGGAGGCCATGGGCGCATTGCTGCGCGACAAGTCTTCCATGGCGGCCCGGCGGCTGGTGCTGACGGGCGGCGTCATTGATGCCGGCTATCGCGGCGAAATCAAAGTGCTGATAGAAAACCTGGGCGACCTGCCGGCAACCATCCGCGCAGGAGATAAGCTCGCCAACCTGATTCCCTACCCCGTGCTCACAGGCGAAATACAGGCCGTGGACGACCTGAACGAATCCAGCCGCCAGGGTGGTGGCTTCGGGTCATCAGGCCGGTAGCGTGATTATCTGAATTCAAGCGCGTTTTACAAAATTGTAGCTTCCCATGTCAAAAATACGTTGGCAAGGCTGGCCCGCCCCGCCAAACGCATCTTGCAATTGTCTAGAACAACCTTTGTCTAGAACACCTTAGTTGCTGCGGTGGAAGAGTTGTTTCCAGTATTCAAATCCTGTGTGATAGAGCTTACAGTAGCCTTGTCTGTAAGAACCGTTCCTACCACTGCGTTCACATGGACGGTAATCGTTACCGCCATCTGACCGGGGGAATCAAAAACTCCCTGGAAGCAACTGACAGTGCCAGTGGCTCCTACCGCCGGTTTGGTACAGGCTCCCAGGTTGGTAGTGGCACTCACAAAGCTGGTCCCCGCTGGTATTGTGTCTTTCACGAATACTTTGAAAGCCGGGTCAGGGCCGGTATTCGCTACGTGAATGGTGTAAGTCAGATTGCTGCCATGCGGCACGGCAGCCGGAGCGGTATTGGTGACGCCCAGGTCGGCTGCAATGATGACCTTGGAAACGAATGCGTCCCCTGCGCCGCTCAAGGTGCGTTGAAATACACCAGATGTGGTGGGGAAAGAGCTTGAGGTGGTTGATCCAGCTACATAGGCGTTCCAAGCGCGGTCAACGAAGATCTTTACCGGTTCGTTGTCTCCAGTCCCACCCAGATAGCTGGAATAGAAGAGGCTCTTGCCATTAAATATCATCATCGTCACAAACCCCGCATTGCAAGGACCATTGGGGCACGTGCCGCCGGGAGACGTCTTTTGAAATCCACTGCTGGTCACAGGAAAATCTGTAGAAGTTGTAATACCCGTGATATACGCATTTCCGCTGGAGTCCACACCGATGGAGGACCCGGAATCCATTGCCGATCCTTCCAGAAAACTCGAGAACACCAGGGCTGAGCCGGAGGCGTTCAATTTCGTGACAAACCCGTGCGGACAGGGAAAGGTGCTGCCCGCGATCGGACAGGTGCCGGGCCTAAGCGTGGTTTGAAATGCTCCGGGTGTGATTGGGAAGCCCTTACTGCGCGTAGCTCCGGTAATGTAAGGTTCATTCGCCGAATCCAGCGCCAATCCTGCCGGTAGCGCCCCGCCAAGGATGGTGGAGAATTTGAGGCTGGACAATGTGGGATCCAGTTTTGCGACAAAACCTGCATCCACATCGCCCCGGTTGTCCGTGAGTCCTGTGCCGAAACTGGCCTTGTGCGGAAACGTGGAGGGTGTATTGGTAATGCCCGTCACATAGACATTTCCTGTGGAGTCCAGCTTTATGTCGTGAATCTGGTCTTCCTGCCCAACACCAGGCTTGGGACTCGACCCGAAATACGTGAGATCCAGCGCGGCCGTGCCAGCAGCATTCACTCGCAGGATAAACCCTGTATCGCTGAAATTGGTAAATGTTCGTTGAAATGCATTAGGAGTCGTCGGCAGACATTGGTCATCGGTATGTCCGGCAACATAGGCTTCGCCAGCCGGATTTACGGCAATGGCGTTTCCTAGATTAAATCCGAGACCACAGCTCCCTGTCAGGAAGAATGAGTAAACAAGGGCCGATCCAGAGGCATTGAGCTTATCTACAACGATAGGTGTTTCACTGCAATCAGAACATCCGTCCGTTGAAGTGAAGTATGCATTGCCGGAGGCGTCCACTGCCAGCGCATCGATTCCCACTCCGTTTGAAGCAGTATTGATATAGGTTGAATAGACCAGCTCTGAACCTGATGGATTCAGCTTGGTGACAAAGCCAGAAGAACTGGCACAGGCTGAGGCCCCGCGCTCACAGTCAGACCCTGCATTGCGTGTGAAAGCCCCAGGGGTTGTAGGATAATCCGTCGCGGAGGTGGTTCCGGCGATGTAAGCGTTTCCCTGCGCGTCCACGGTCATTCCGGAAACCGCGGTGCCGGCTGGCACTGCATTTCCATTGAAGTCGATGGCGTGCGCCCCGCCGACCAGCGTGGAGTATCGAAGTACCGGGTCGATCACAAGTGCATAACGGTGGTCATAAGCAGCAACCTGAAAAGCAATGCGTGAATCGCCCAAACGCTTGTAATGTACATCCACAGGTTGACGCTGCCCATCGATCACCTGATAGGCAGACGGCGGCAGCTGATGAAACTGGAAAGCTCCAGCTTTCGCCGTCAGCGTGCCGTCCGGGGCCAAGGCAAGTGAATCGGCTCCTTCAAAGCGAAGCACAATTTTCGCAGGATCTGCCCCTGGCGCGATCCTCAGGTCGTGCTCCAACTCGCGTCCGTCAGAGTAATGGACCAGATCAATGCCGGGATAAAGGTTGGTGTACTTGACCTCGCCATAAGTCCTGATGCCGGTAATGCTGCGCGAATTTGCATGAAGGTCAAGATAGTTCACCTTTCCCGGCTGAAGGTCTTCTCCGCTGATGGTTGCAACCCGGGCATTCTCCCAGTTCATACGCAGAACAGCTTCATGCATAGTGTCTTTGCCCGTGGAAGTGTGCTCTTTTCTCTGCACCTTCAGCACAGTGCCGCTGGGTGTAAGAAAAAGAATGTAATCTATGCCATGTTGCAGGAATGCCACCTGGTTATCTGTCTGGCCAAGGTTTTCTTCAAAATAGAGTTTGGCCGGGACAAGGTTTTTTGCGGCTGCGTTCGCATCCGTCCAGTAAACCAAGATTGAACAGCTTAAGAGAAGAAGGCGAGAAATTCTAAACATACAGGAGCTCTTTTTCCGGGGAACAGAATATCGGCACTGGAGGTGAGATGCTGCTGCCTTTCAAGCAGGGTTGCCACCAAAAAATCATTTTCAACGCTTTAATAAAAATATGAATTTCGCATGCTTCGAACAAACCCTAATCTGGACGACTAAATCGATAGGCCCCTGCCGCCCTGCCAAGAGTTCTGTCATGCCCTGTATTTTTACCGCCTTTCTCTATAATCATTCGTGATGGCAAACTTTCCTCCTATTGACGAACAACTGGCATACATCAAGAAGGGCGCGGCAGAGATCATCCATGAACGCGAATTGCGCGAGCGCCTGGAAAACTCTCTCAAGACCGGCAAGCCGCTGCGGGTTAAGGCCGGGTTTGATCCCACTGCACCGGACCTGCATGTTGGCCACACGGTGCTCATCCGCAAGCTGAAACATTTTCAG
>DAHUXF010000028.1 GCA_027307295.1 Acidobacteriaceae bacterium | reverse complement strand
GTGTCTTGATTTGGTTGCTGACAGCGGTGTCCCTGTCCGCCCAGTCAAAACCGCTTTCATTTGGTACATGCAAGCCGGTCAGCGAGCGGACGGCTGAAGTGGGATGCTGGATCCATGTAGATCAGCCCATCGGAAGAATCGAGCAAGCGCAAGTCTTCTGGCATTTGGACGTCTACCCAACGCGCCCAGAGGCGGAGAAAGCCAAAGGACCACGAGGAACCGTCATCGAGGCGCTGGGAAAGGTGTGGTTGCTTACCATTGAAAAGGCGGGATGGCGTCCGGCCCTGAAAGGGGAGCGCATCGCCGAAATCGGTCCGCTTCCGGTAACCGCTGGTGAACAATACTCAGCAGTGTTTATGGAGTCAGTCTCAGTTCCTGGGATGACCGCAGCCATTCATACTCACCCCGGGCCTGAAGCCTGGTACACCCTGGCCGGAGAAACTTGTTTGGAAACTCCCAATGGCCGGCTGTTAGGACGCGCCGGCGGCCCGCCGGTGATTGTGCCAGGCGGCTCACCCATGCTGCTCACAGCCATCGGCACGGAACAACGCCGCGCGTTGACGCTCATCCTTCACGAATCAGCAAAACCTCCATCCACCTTGAACCACGATTGGACGCCAAAAGGGCTGTGTACAGCCTTATAGGCGAAAAGGCAACGCTGGCTCAATGTAAACAGCTAATGCTGAACACGCATGAGTCGATGTCGCCACCAGGATGGTCCGCTGAAACCGCCAGGCCTAGCGGAAACTGGCCCACTGCACATTTCCTTGGGCTTTTCCTACAGCTTTTTCGGATGAATAAAAGTACCGCGTTCTATTGATCTGGCAAACTCATGGTTGCCATGGCGGATAATTGCAACGTGGACTTGGCAATCACCAATAGAATCATTTCCTATAATGGAATTTAATATTTATATCCATATATAAAATGACCTCCCCTAAAACGGGGCTGACAAATTCATATCTTAAGGATCTTGTAAGACTTGTTCAGGAACTTGTTGTGCTCAGCTTATACGGTGTGTTAGGGTGTCGGCCTCAGGTTGCTTGTTAAATCAGCCAAAGTGTGATCAGCGAATTGGGTTGGCCAAGGAGGCCCTTGTGAAAATTCTCAAAATCAGAGCGGCAATGCTGTTGACGGCAATCATCCTTGTTATTAGTAGCGTTGCAAATCTTTGGGCTCAAAATGTAGATATCCAAAACACACGCAGCTTTCATGGCGGCCCGATTGATAAACAAAGCGTGGGCACCCTGCACCTGGCATGGGAGTATTTGACCGCGGCAGAAACGGGGACCATTTCTCCCGGTTTTGGTTCTGTATCTTCTACACCGGCTGTGGAAGGCAGGTTTCTATACTTCAACGATATCTCCGGCAACATTACTAAGTTGAACCTGTTTACAGGGCAACTTGTCTGGAAGAAAAACTATGTCAAGGATTTATCGGTTCCAGGCTTTGTAGTTACCAGCTCCAGAAATACGCCGTATATTGCGCACGGTTTAGTCATTGTTGGCAACAACTTTGGGCTGAATGATCCGCTCTGCGAAGTTGTTGGCAAATCGCCAACTCCCGGAGTGTGCACTTCCGGATCAGGCGCAATTGTGCTCGCCTTAAATAAAAACACCGGTGATGTTGTCTGGCGCAAACGGGTAGAAGATCATCGTGCAGGCAAAATTACGGGTTCGATCAGCGGCCACGGAGACAGAATTTACGTCCCTGTTGGGAACTGGGAAGAAGATTGGTCGCGAGCTTACCCAGACATTTTTACGCAACCGATCGTGCCCGGCTCAAAGTATCCCTGCTGCTCAGCCCGCGGAAGTCTGGTTGCCATGGACGTGAATACCGGAGATATCATCTGGAAAACACATATGGTTATCGGTGATGATCCGGACCATGAACTCAGCAATGAATTGAGGGCGCTGCTGACTCCGAAGGGTTTCTTTGGAACTTCCACGTACGGACACAATCCCACGCTCGATCTTGAAAGAAAACAAATTTATATTGCCACAGCGCAAACTGAAACTGCCCCGAAAGTTGCCGAGCTATGTGAAAAAGCGCGCCGCAGCTCAGGCGACCCCAATGCGAACATTGCCGGGCTGCCTGCTGGCGTCACATGTCTCAACCTGAATGAAAAGCTCAAATCCTATGCCAACGCCATGCTTGCGCTGGATATGGAAACTGGAAAAGTCAAATGGGTTTTCTACGCACGCCTGTATGATTCGTGGAACCACGCATGCGGCTCTGCAGATTTTTATGGCTGGAGCACGGTTGCACCATTAGTGTTTCCGGTTGGGATCGCCAATGCCGCAAACTGCGATCAAGACCCTGTTGGGCCTGACATGGGTTTCGGGCAACAGCCGACGCTCGTCAGAAACGTCCGCATGCCGGACGGCTCGCAAAAGGACCTCGTTGTCGCCGGCAATAAGGATGGAAGGGTCTTTGCCTTGGATGCGGATACCGGCAAGAAAGTCTGGGAGACCAATGTCGACCCGGGCGGCATTTATGGTGGCTTGCAATTTGGACGAGCGACCGACGGCAAACGAATTTATTTCGGCACAACCAACACCCGTAACAATGGTAGAGACGTCAACAGATCTTTTGTCCCTGCGGAAGCCTTTCTGGATGTGAATGGCTTCACTGCACTCGGCGTTCGCGTAGGAAAGTTTGAGAAGAGAGATGCCGCAACACCCATTTCGCACCCTGCCCCCTCAGATATAGTACTGCCGTTCCCAGGGCCAAACCTTATCTACGGACTTACGGATTACCCAAACATCTATCCTGATCCCGATGGGACAGGAGCTCCTGCACCATTTCTAAAGGGACCGGCCAGCGGTCCAAGCGAGCTCTGGACATTGGTGAATCCACCTGCAGATGTAGCAGCCGATGGGATCAATGTATTCGCTGTAGGCGGCAAGCTTAAGACGATCGCCGGGATGGTAGGGGCCGTTGACGCTGCGACTGGAGAAATTGCCTGGCAACGCCCGGCAATCGACGGGGTCAAAGGAACGCTTGGCCATGCACAGGCCTTTGGCACATTGACGGTCGGCAATGGCCTGGTCTTTATTGGCTATGCCGATCAGAAGGGAACCATGGTGGCCCTTGATGCTGACAACGGCAAGAAACTATTCGAATTCCATCAAAAGATCAAACTGGCTGATGGCTCTGAAGCAGCTTCCGGCAGTATCGAAAGCGGGCCAGCCATCGCCGGGAGATGGGTCTATTGGGGAGCGGGTGCAGAAACCACTTCGTTGTTCCCAAACAAATTTTTAGAATTCCGGGACCGCGGTAACCGTGTCTTCGCGTTCAGGCTGCCCGGCGGCAATAACAATGACGATAATGCAGACGCTGATGAAGATGCAGGCTTCAGCGGTCACGGTACTGAACAGCAACTTGGTGGCGCTAAACTTAGTGGCGCTAAATAAGACGCGGGCTTTCGACGTAGCTGCCGGTGTGGTGCTCGTCGAAAGCAAACCGCACCATCGTTAGCAGGAATTTTAGCCTTCCTTCTTCGCCGTCTGGATCAATACATTCCGCCGGACCAGGAAGTTCATTGAATCGTGGACAACTGCACAACGCATTCCGCAATCCGGCTCATCATACGCAGAGAGTTATCCCACCGTTCTTTCGCAGGCCGGGTCGGGCTTGCCATGGACTTCCTGGTATGAATTGGGGTTTTCCTCAATCAGTAAAGCGTTTTTAACCTTCCCTTAACAGCATCTTCATTTTGCCCGACTCGCCCGCCTTTAGAGTTTATATCGTAAGAGAATCACCACTTAATTCAGCAGGAGAACTACATGCACCTTTGAAGATGCGTGTCTGTCTGGATCGTCTTGACCTTCCCCAGGCAGTCTGCTTTTCGCCCTGCTCTTGAACGACTCGGCCAATCATGAGGAAGGTCCCGCTGGTCACCGGATGAAAGCACGCACTTGCTCATCAGCGGACCGGCCTGCGCGGTCAGCAATTGTTTCGCTGAACATTGCACTCGATGTTGACCCGGCGCAGATGGCATGCACGATTCGAAAAAAATGAATGTTATCCAGGGTTCTGTTTCCCATCAAAAAAATTGATTTGACGGAGGTAAATATGAAAAGTCTTGCTGCAGGAGTCTTCCTGCTGGCTCTATTTTCAACGCAGGTATTCGCAGGTGATGATCGTGATCGCGACCATGATCGTGACCCACACGTGCGTTGGACGCGCAACGGAGCGCCCACGGACACTTCCATCACCGGCGGGCCCTGGACGCTTGAGCAGTCCGGCGCTGCGAATGGGTTGAAATCGTCAGGCTATTGCGACGCCAATGGCAACCAGATTGGTAATCCGGGCACGGAGCGCATGGAGCCATATTATTTCCCCAGCATCGTAGGGCATGGGAAACATTTGCAGGGATACTTTGACTGGCGCCCCAAGGACACCGACGAAGGGGTCGTCGCGGCATTTTCCAACGATGCCGGGCAGACCTGGACATTCCAGCAACTGGTGCTGGAACTGAGAACGCACTGTCCTGATCAGGCGAACAAAGAACCTGACGGAGAAAAAGATGCCTCTGGCGGCAACAACGCCGACAACGGCGACGATGACGGTCAGGGCCATCAGTTCGTCATTAAAATTAACGGCCATACGTTCCTGTACACGCTGGTTCGCGCCAACAACCACATTGACGTTGATGATCTTGCGATCCATGAACTCACGCCGCTTCCCGGTCTGCCTTTGAACGGCGCACCCGCGCTCAGCGATGCCCCCACTGATGCGACATCAGGCCTCCCGGAGATTTCCCCGCATACTTTTGGACTCAAGAACCCGGATGGAATCCTGGGAGTGGTGCCGGGGAGTAACCCCCTGACGATCATCTATGAGCAAAAGATCTTGAACGGCGACAAGACCGGCGTCACGGCGCTACCCGCCTCGCAACAGTGCAACACCTCGTGGGCAACGTTTTACGCCAACAACGGCGGCCTCTCACCCAACGATGACATAACGTTCCTGCGTCTGGCCACAACCACGGACGGGATACACTTCAACGATCTCGGTCCGTTGCAGGGCTTGAATGATCCCACGACCGTTTCGCTCACCGGCACCCGCTGGCTGGCGACGGCGGGGACGATTCTGAAGCTCCGCGACGGACGCTTTGGGCTGCTCTTCTCCGGCGGTAATTGCATCGACGCAGATTCTGACGCTTTCCATTACATCGGTTACGCGGAATCGACCGATCTAATCCACTGGACGGTCATCAACGGGATCAACAATCCAATCGCTTCGGTCTTCCCGGCCTTGCTCTCAGTCAACGCCCAGGGTCTGCCCGCGACGGGAGCCGGTACGAGTTTAGTAACCATCCCGGCGCACACTCCAGTGGTGGGAAATGCACAAGGTTTTTTCGCTGGACGTGTGTATGCGCCTAGTGCCACTCAATTTGACGACAACAACATCACTGTTATCTTCGCCGGATACCATACCCAGAAGCCTAAGAATGGCCTGGGGGACTACCGGACCATTGGCCGTTTCAGCCTGCATTCATCGCAGCACCTGGTTGCTGTAGGCCAGGATGGCGATCGTGAAGATGGTGATCACGATGAGGACAACAGGTAATACTCCGCTCAGATCGAGAAACAACATAGGGTCGGCACAAGTCCGGCCCTGCTTTTTTTGTGGATTTAACTCTCGTCAAGCTGCGGTAGTGGGTCAGTCTGATTGACCCACTACCCAAGGTACGCATTGATGAAGCATGATCCAGTTTTCTGCCCATGTCCTCCGCCAAAAGTAAATCAGCTGAAGCGCATTTGACTTTTCAGTTTGTCCTTCTCCAAAAAATGAACAACAGTCTAAACTCGTCCGCCAGGGGCTGCCCATTCTTTCTGTTTCTCAATACCGCTTGCTTGTTATCGGAACAAAACAGTATTTGAAGAAAAGTTCTGATCACAAGTGAAACGGCTGGGCAGTATTCTTCACCACCTAATAGACGTCCCCTTATGAGGACTACGGACGCTAGGCCGTTTCCGCCGTCAGTTTTGTACTTCGAATTCAATTTTGCGCATTTACTGACGTGCCATCAGAATTTTTGCAAAAGGGATTGTCCTGGAAGGTACGTTTTCATTGAACAGAAGTTATTCCATGTTAACGTGCATGCAGCTAAACAGCCCTAATGCACCAAAAGCCAAGTGAAAAGAAGCGGAGTTAGCATGTTGATGAAACAGTGTACCGTTTTTGCTGTAGCGCGAGTTCCCGGCGTTGCGGGAGTTCTGGCACAATGCATCCGGTCTTCCATGTTGAAATTGGCTGTATTCGTTATCTTGACGACGGCTGCGTTTGCACAGGTGCGTCTTTACGATCCCGTAAATGACGATCTGGCGAAAAGGACACGTGATGCTTTCGCGGAGTTTTCCAAGGGCGACTCCAGCATATTTGAGACAATGACGCGCAACACATTGGCCCTCAAGAGTGCAACCCTCACCCAACTCTATGACCTGAACGAACAGTGTCTGCAGGATAAAATCAATCTCATTCCAACCTGGACATGGACAAAGCTCGCCAGCGATGTGGAAAGCACCCAACAGGACTTTCTTGACGCTTATCATGCCGCAGAGATGATGCTGGACACGTCGATGACGGCCCCCCCGGACGCGAAAAGCGCGCTCAACGCCGCCCAGGACAGACTTAAAAAAATGCAGGCTGAAAAGGAAGAAAGCGAAAAGAAGTTCAATCATGAGGTCCCACAGCTTGCCAAATTGAAGAGTTCTCTTCAGGATTTGAAGGACGGAGTGGCTGCTTCAGCCAAGCCGGTGAAAAAGCTGTCTGACCTGGCGCAGTTCAAGAGCCTGAAAGATGCCTGGGATGCAACCGGAGATATCAAAGATTGGTTTACTGCCGCAGAGAAAGCTGAAGCCACCCCAGGATTACAATTGACGATCCTTGATCTCGGCATACAGCATAAGCAATTCGAAGTCCAACGCCTGCAACTGGAGTTTGAACGGGCCGACGCCGCTTACAAGATTGAACAGCGGATTTCCCAGCGGCTGCAAATGGTCTGGGGCGACGGTTCCATGGACCCAAGCGGCAAACGCCTGAACGGAGGCTTGTTCGCAAAAATTTACGCAAACATTACCATCACGAAGAAATGTACCGAGGGGCCGGATACTGCCGGAACTTCAGGCCAAACCTGCTTGAAGTATCCCTTTGTGAGCGATCCATCGGAACAAGTGTTGCAGACCGCGGGGAAGCTTGCGCGGAAAGCAAATGCAGAGGTTGGCAAAGAGCCGGAAGCTACGCTGGAATTGCGTGATCTGATGGACACACTCAGCCGGTATGCCTCTCTGATTGGATATCACAAATATCTGCTGCTCTCCGACACAATTGAAGCCGCGACGGACAAGCATCTGTTCGCAATTCGGCTCTCTGCATTGAATACGCAGGACCGGGAGATGCTGGTCAGCCACGGGTTGGATGGATTGGCAGCCTATTATGCCGGGGGCGTGAAGCCGGAGGAGATTGCGAACTTCTTCCGGGCCGCACAGGTAGCGGCCACGGGCGTGCTTGCAGGGAGGACAAAATGAAGCCACACAAATATGTGCCAGTGATTGTACTTGGCCTTGCCTGCCTGGCAAATTCGGGTTGTGCAGGAAGCGCGACTGCCCGAATGACCGCCGCAAGGTTGTGCGTTGCCATAGTGGATGACGAAAAGATCGTTGACGAAAACATCGCGAAGCAAACGCAGTTTTACAAGCAGCAGAGCGCGTTGATTAACAATACCCGCAACGCAAATATTCAATTAAACATTGATGCGTTCCGGCGGTCGCGCTCGGCGCAAATTGCCACCGCCATGAGTGTTGACCCCAATCAAAGCGCTCGTCTCAGCAGCCTGATGGACCATCTCCGGCAAACGCATGACCAGGAGTTCCAGTTGTGGCAAGAGCTATACGGCAGTGACCAGCAGGCCCGCGAGGAATTGAAATCAAAACTGGCAAGCCTGGAGCGGCAAAAAAAGCTTCTTACACAGGTCAAGGACAACCTCAATCAACTTGCTCTTGCGCCCAGCAACAAGAAGCAGGCACAACAGCTGCTTAAAGTCAGCCAGGACACTTATAACGCCTACAAGAGTGCGAACAGCAACCAGTGAATTTTGGAAAGGATGGACTGTGAATGAATGATGCAGCCATAGATTTTTTGATGAAGAAAATCACAGCTCTCCAGGTGATACAGCAGGAGCTAACGCGGATTTACACTGGAACTACCGACCTGGACCTCGCCGACGAGATTCGCTGTAAATTAACAAGCCTGAATACTACTCTATTTGCCATGCAATCCGCGCTCAACAGCTTGCAGGCATCCAGCAGCGTTGTCCCCCCGCCCGGCGACGACAAGGTCCAGTCTTTGACCAGCGCTTTGCGGCAACTGGATGCGTATGTGCGGGACGATGCAAATGTCCATATGGCGCTGAACTACCTGTCCCAGGTGCTCACCATGATCAATCAGGCGTAGCTTCGATTTCGTTGAGTTGCCGAAAAGGCGAGAAGAATGGGCGGAGCCATCACTTTGCCATCTTTAACCAGCCGCTTACTCGATAACAAATGGCAGAAGCCATCCAACGGCTCTTACTGCGGCTCTACAAACAATGCATCGCAAGGATGGGTAAGGTGGATTGGACCCGCGCTCATCAAAGACCGGTCTGGTTTTATCCTAAATGCTATTAGGGCCAAAATGCGCGCGCAATGCATCGACAAACTTCTGCGCTATCTTCTTGAATCCTGCTGAGTAAGGATGCAACTCGTTCGCCCACTCTTCCGGAGCCAGCGTGTTTTGCGTGTCCACCAGAATGAATTTGTTTGCCGGCGTGTTGGCGAGACCAACCAGCATGGACCTGAAAGCAATAAGCGCCTGTTTGAGGATTGAGATGCCTTGCGCCGTATTCCAGCCGGCAAAGGTGAGCGAAGGGAGAAGCCAGGGGCCAGCGCATAACGGATGTTTCCCATTGGGTATTGGGAAGTCATAGCAATGGGCAAAGATGGGAACATCTGGAGCATTTCTATCGCGGAACAAAAATAAATCCTGATAGGATGCTTCCACCATTCCGAGGGCCTCCTGGAAACGGCTGGCATCCAATCCCGCCCCGCCGCTGTTGGCATAGTTCAAAAAATGCAAAACTGATTGCCGGCAATGTCGTCACCACCACCAGAAAATAAAATCGCGTCCGGTTTTCCCTTGGCGAGCCAATTCGCTGGGTCTTGCAGGCTGTCAATCATTCGTTGCTGTTTTGGCCAGGACATTTCCTCTGTTGTGGCGTCGCCGTAGTGGGAAATATTGTGAATCACAGGATTGATATCGCCCATCGACCCAAGCTGTGTAATCACATCCGTATCGTCGAGAGACAGGCTGTTGCCGTCCAACGGGTAGTCGAACCAGGAATCGCCATGGGCCAGCATTACCAATGGTTGCGGGGCTGTTGATGCGCCCGCGGCCAAAGGCCTTGCCAGGGCTGCTTTCAGCGAGGCAATTTTGGCCTGATGAACCTGGGTCCGCTCTGCGATCTCAGAGTGAATTGCTTCGCGTAACCCTTGACGCAGCAGTAGACTTCTCCGCATAAGCATGTCTCCTGATCTCTAAAAACGTATCTTTTTGCTAAATCCCTTTTTGAAAACCATCAAAAAAATCATCTGCGCTGTGCGGCCGGCAAATCCAGCGGATTTGTAGCAGCACGTTGATTCAGAACCGAACCACCCACTCAGCGGAGTTCTCAATGGATTTCAAGAGGATCTGGATTTCCGCACGGCCATGTTTTTCGCAGGATTCTTCCCACGGCAAATTTTTCTGCCGTCATCTATCATCCCGCGCCGGCAGCGGCTGCTCCGGTAGCTTCTTTTTTGACTTGCGCTTTGCGGACAAGCTCGACGAGTTCCGGGAATCCTTGCTTTGCGGTCCAATTCTGGATCATCTCTCTAACAGTGTGAAGCCCAAGCATGCGATAACTCTCTGTCTGAGACTCGTTAAAAAATTGGTTGGCCGTGCTCTGGTGTGGAAAATCCGGATTGGCAGCCTGGTAAGCCAGCACGTCCGGAGGTTCTGTCTGGCACATGACAGGCTTGATGTAAATTAAAGTTCCGTCTTCATCCATATTGTTTACTTGATGGTAAAGAACCTTGCCGATTGCCCAGCGTTTACGGCCCGTTCGCAGGTCTTCCGCCCAGCCATCATCAAATTTTATGTCAATGTTCATATCGATTCGAATCTTGCGCAAAGCATTTCCCAGGTCCCCAAAGCGCATTTCAGGATCGGCGCTGCAATCCATAAGGACAATATACCGGCAGCCGCGCTTGACCATCTCATATAAGCCAAGGTTCTCAAAGTGACCGCCATCCGAAAGGTAAACATAAGGGCAGTCTTCGGTGGTAAGTCCGAAAGCTTCTCTCACAATGGATGCGACGGCTGATTCAGGCCCTTGTTTTCTCCAGGTCGATGCGCCGTCTTTTCCCGGATTACCGAGCCACGCGCCCAATCGTGCATTAAAGAGCGTCATGATAAAGCTGACAATGGATGAAGAGTAGTAGCCCATGTTTGGACTGGCTGCCGCGCCGGAAAGAGTCATGGCAGTGCCCAGGGAAATTCCCCCTGCGTATTCCCGGGATGGGCGATAGCCTAGATGTGAGCTTCCACAATGTTTCGGGGTAATCGTGAACGCAACAGCTTTCCGCTGCTGCCACGCAAGACGCTTACCTGAAACCAGATTGAGCGTAACGTTAAGGACATGAAAAGGCCGCAGATGCGCACTGAGTTCATGCATGAGCAAATCATCGCTATTGCCGAATCCGATGAACTGATTCACGTCTTCTGACCGATTGGAGGCCCCCATGTAGGCGCGGATCAGTCGATTGCGGTACACGGCATGAAGAGAAAACTTATTGATGTCAATGAACTTTGCCATGGCCCAGGCAAAGCCAGCCAAAGCCAGCATTGCAGCCAGTACCCATCTGGTTGGGGTGTCCTCAAGAAATTGCGCGTGGCGGGTCCAATCTCCCGGCACAAGCCTTGCTAAGGAAAACAAAAGGTTCGTGAGCATGGCCAGGCCTGTCAGAAAAATCACAATAAACGCCGTCACGGCAAGTTGCAGTGCCAGCGGCAGGAGCCCTGGGCCGAACGCCGACAATTTCCCGTGTTGCCCCTGGGTATTGGACGAGTGGGCTTTGCTGATGGGACTGTAGCCTCCCAGCGCACTGACGATGCCCCCGGCGCCGCCAATTAAAGCCAGGGACGATTCCGCCTTGAATGACAGGCCAAAACCCCAGCTTGGCGCTAACAGCACAAGGCTGCAGAGTGCAGACCATCCCAGAACAAACAAAAGCAACCACGCCCCTGCACGTGAGAGCCATTCCCGGTCTTCGTCATCCAGAATGCTGCTTGTCACGCCTACAAAAAGGACCAGGGGAAAAGCAAACGCCAGCAACAACAGCGGCGGGCCAAAAGCGACATAGGTTTCCCATGTCATTCGTGGATAAAGCCTGGAGACCAGGAACCAGGCGCATGATGCTGTGCTCAACCCCGTAAGCAGGATTGCCAGCGTCATGGCCGGCAGCAGTTTTGCGTTGGCGCGTATCTTTCTGAAGTTAATTCCTGCGTAAACAATCCACCCGGCAGCAGCGGCGGCAGTGATCCACATAAGAAGCTGCTCAAATGTGAGTTGCGGAGGTGACTTATCATCTCCGCCGGTGAACCAGGATTCCAGTGTGATAAATCCCAGGGCCGCAAGAACCAGCGGTCCCAGGCAATACTTTACAAAAGAGACATCACTGTGGTTCTTGCCTCCCACGCCGGGTAAATAGCGGAACGTATTCACAGCCGCCATGGCGAAAGCGGCTCCAGCAAACAGGGAGATACCATGTTCCAGCTTCGCCTGTTGCGCCCAGCCCCCGCCATGCCAGGCCCAGATCGCATCGCCCAATCTGGCGAGCGAAAGGACCAGGCGCGGGATCATCAAAACCAGCATCAGGAGTGGCACAAAGACCAGCCAATTGAGAAGCATATTACGCGCCACCGTAGCGGCCAGCGTCCAGGTATCGGCGGACAACAATCCGAGTTTCGGCGAAAGGTAATTGTTGTATTCGCGGAGATGCTGAAGCGGATAAGGATCCTGTGTCTTCCGGGCGCTGTGATCGTGGTTCAATTCAGGGATGATTTTCTGCAATCCACCCTGTCTTTGTTTCCAGGCAGTAAGCCATGTGCCTATGTAGCCGCCTCCGGAAACCGTGGAGAGATAGTCAAACATCTCCAGGACACCCTTTTCAGCCAGTCCCTGAACCACGCCTAACGCAAAAGTGGCTGCCCGAACGCCGCCTCCTGAGATGCATAGGGCGCTCCAGTCCGTTTTACTTTGGTTCTGGCCCGAGCGAATCGCACCGCGTTCTTCGGCAAGTGCTTCGGCAAAACTAAGAGGCTCACTTTTACTTTCCTGGTCAAACATGCGCGCGACTATGAACCGGCCACTACAGAAAGTCAAGAGGATACATTTGAAAAACCATCTTCTTTTACTGAAGGGGTCGTTGTGTAAAATGCGTTTTAGCTTTAGTGATTAACGAGAGGACGAATGACCAATCGAAAAGCGGTAAATATCCTGCTTATCATGTTGTGCACATTTGTATCACGTAGTGTCTTCGCTCAGGCTTGCAAGCATACGAATTTCGTCAGCCTGAGTACATCGGGAGAAATTATTGAAGGCCCCACAGGAATCCTTGGAGGGTCTACTTGTGTAGTCACTTCGGTCAACGCGCTTCAATTTACTACAAAGATCATGCGCACAGTGTCAGAAACAGCCGGCAAAGCTCTTCCAGATCAGCTCCAGCCACCGTCCCCAATCACTGTAAGCAATAGCGATGCAGCAGCGGCCGCACAGGGCACCGCGAAGCCTTTAGTGGACAACATAAGGACACCGTCAAAAACACTGCCATTGGTTGCCACAGATCCACAAGCGTTGATTGACCAGGCATTCCAGGACTTGCCGGCAACTGTCCAAGCCGAAGAGGTGGTTCTTGCTGCCCAGCAAAAGCAGGTGCGGGATGCAAAGGCTTCCCTTGTGCAGGAAATTTCTACTCTTAAAGACATTGTCGCTAACTCTGATCACATTCTTGCTGGCGGCCCACAGAACCTCATCGGCTACGCTCAACATGCTGTTGCTAAGTTTGGACAGTGGACTTGGCCGGACATTGAAACTACGATCTCGGATAGCAACTTCCTGAAGCAGCGGCTTGAAGCGCTCAAACTGATGAAAGGCTGGTCTACCTGGGACACCGGCGACAATAAACAGCGATATGATGATACGGTACAGCGATTAGACACGTTAATAAAGTCTGCCGCGGCAATTGCTGTGGGCACGGATATTTATACTGCTGCTAGTCAACAAAATGCGGTTGTACAGCAGTGGGTTCGAATCATCAACGCGCTGGTCCCGGAGATGTTCACTGCGTCGTCCGATCCTGTGCATTGCTCGGCACTTTTTAACGTTTCACGGAATAACACGCTGAAGGTCGTCCAGATGGACAATCTGCCGACGCTCGACCTCAAACCGCCCACACCAATTACAACCGACAATTGGGTGATTGTCCGCTGCTCCAATCCATTTTCGGTATCCGCAGGGACGGTATTCAGTTTTCTGGGCGACAACGAATTCGGAATCGTGGCCTCTAAGGTGACTCCAACGCCTTCAACCGGACCTGCGACCGTGAATCAATTTCAAGTGACCTCCAGCTCAAACGTACCTATTCTGCCGGTTGCAATTGCGCATGGACGCCTCTGGGACGTCACGGGTACGGACAAGATCCTTGCGCTACATGTCTCCTTCGGCGTGGCCGGACATATACGTAGCGGAGCGCAGGGCGGATCGAATCCGGAATACTTGTTGGGCGGATCTCTTTCCGTATTTAGAACTCTGTTCATTACCGGAGGCCCTTATTGGGGAACGCGTGTGAAGCTTGACGGTGGTTTCTCTACAGGTGACACAGTCCCAACCGGAGTTACTGCCCCGCCTCTGCAAAAATCCGGCACGCGCGGCTGGGCTTTGGCGGTAACTTTCACTAAGCCCTGAGTACAAAAAGAACAATCCGGAGCTATGTGAAATTTTGGCAATCGGCGAGTGGAAGCAGGGATTTGCTGCGCTCTTTCCCTTGCTCCCTCGCCTTAGTTGATCTCTGCTTCCTGTCCATTCCCTTGTTGTCTGCGGCATGTTGCCGGCTACGGCTTTTTGCCTGGAGATGAACGCGGTCCCCCAACCATTACCGAGATAGGCCGACGATGTCTAAGCCATCCTATCTGTAGAGACCGTTTCACAAAGGAATTTAACGTCTGTTGTCATTGTTGATCCGAGGCATAATCCCGATCTGCGTATAGCTGACTTCCGCGGATGAACATATAAGTAAAGATGAAAGATAGCATTCAATCCGACGCCAGGCGCGGACGGAAGACCGCAAAGTCTGCATACGCACCGTGGTCGCGGTAGTCCTTTGCATACGGCGGACGCACTGCCCAACTTGCCGTCATGATGCCAGCATGTGGAAAAGCGTATTTTTGGAAAAAATAATTTATTGTACGTCTACGTACAAATACATAGCCTTCCCTGAGCAATTCATTAAGACAAATTTTGCTAGTTCTTTGTACTTGACTTATGTTCCTGATTTGATGTGTCATGTAAGCTCATTGCGTGTTATGAACAGCACTTCTTAGTTAATGAAATTCT
>DAHUXF010000289.1 GCA_027307295.1 Acidobacteriaceae bacterium | reverse complement strand
CATCACCCAGAAACGGAGTGACTCCAAAGATTTCTTCGATAGTCCGCAGGGTTGAGCCGTGAGTGTAATGAATCGTGTCCGAGAAGCCAGCACCTTTCGCAAAAGGCGAGAGCACGATCATGCCAATCGGTCCATCGCCGGAGGCAGCCTCATCCCAGGTGATAAAGATCGCTCCACCGGCTTTGTAGGCAGCAGAGTTCAAAATGAGAGGGACATTCTGCGATAGCCATGTGTCGCCCTGCTTGATGGGGTCGCGCGTGGGACGGCAGCTGTCATGCATGTCATCACACAGATTGGGTGTGATGAAGTTATAAGCGGCAACATTGTTGTTCGCCAGGTCAGAAGCAAACTCCGTAAAAGGCCGCACGTGGTTGATGCATTCTGCCGAATTGGGATTGAGTGTATTGGTGACATCATCAAAATAGACGAAAGGATTATGCTTCACGGCATATTCACCACTGCTGGTAAGCGGGCAACTGGTTCCGGAGATGCTCTCCTGGTAGGTCTTCCATGAAATGGCTTTGTTCTGCAGCAGAGTCACCAGATGCTGCGTGGTGCTGAAGTGGTGCGAACTGGGCGCGTTGTCATCCAGAACGCCAAAATTTGTGCCAGCCTCCAGCCAGAGATAGTTGGGCAGGCTCGGGTGGATTCCTGGAGGATTGAAATACTGCTCCGCATGCGATGCCATCGGCAACAGAGTATTGTTGATAAAAGGCGCGCTGCTGCTGCCCTTGATCTGTGACCAGTTGTGGTTCTCCATCAGGATGATCCAGACCGTCTTGATGTTTCCTGTTTGCGCAAATGCCGGCATGGAAGCGCCAGCCAGTGCTGCCAGTAACGCCAGGTTCCAGAGGATTCGTACCAACTTCATTGAGTCACTTTCCTTTCTTGATGTGTCATTTTTCTTGATGTGTCATCTTTCTTGCCGTAAGAGCATTGCGGCTCCCGCCAGTGACGGAAACAGCAAACCCTTCACCAAAGCATAGGCTGTGACTGTGAAGGCGTTTTGAACACCGTATGAATATTGGAGAAAAATGACATAACGCCGTCCCGTTTCGGCATGGCGAGAGTCCACTCATCGAAGGCGAACACATGAGAAAGCCCTGTTCCCAAGCGGTCTGCTCAAATTCCATCCCTCTTGTCCGGTATCTTCCTGAGCGTCTCTCAAACGGACGCAGGTCGAACCACGCGAGACGAATCCGGAAACAGGAGTTCTACCGGGTCCTTATCCACATAAGGTCACGGAAGCTGCCAGGCTATCACTGCGTTGGCTTGCAATCAGTACTGTGCTATTTCGGCTGGTCCTGCTTCGGCGGCTGAGCCGTGGGGGGCGGCAGCTGGGCGCCGGCTGGGAGCGTCCAGATGTCTACTTTGCGGCCGGGTTCAGTGCTGGCTTTAGTTTGGATACGTTGCGCATCAATGCCCTTGGATTGCGAAAGATAAACCTGGGCATTCTGTGCGCGGCGGAGGGCCATGCCTGGAGCTTCGCCGGGATCAGCCGAGCCGGAGAGCACGGCGTTGAGGTTAGGGTCCTGCTGCATTTTCAAAGCAACATCGTCCAGCACGGCTTTTGAGCGGTTATCGACATAGGCGCTGGCCGGCTTGAACTCCAGCTCCATGAGTTTCTGCGCGGTGGGCGCGGGCGGAGTAGACGCCTCTACGTTCACGGTAATCACCGTGGACGCGCTGAGTTGACGATCATCAAACGCAGTAGCGCGGACAGCGATGGGGCCGGGAGCTACGTCAGTAGTATCCAGCGTGGCCTGGTTACGATTGGAGGAAAGCTTTCCTCCATTGGCCACGTAGGTGACATTCAAGGGGCGGTTGTCCGGGCTGGCAGCGTCACAATTGATGGTAGCACTCTCTCCGGGATGCACGCTGGTAGGCGATGCGGTGCAATTGATTCGCGGCGGCATGGCCGTGGCCACGGCTGCGGCAGCGTCCGGCTGTGGAGCGTTGCTGAATGACGACAAGACGGGAGGCAATACCTGAGCATCGCTGGTATCCATGACCTCCACCACGTCTCCCACATTAATGCCTTCCAGCGCAGTCATAATCATGGCTGTTGCGCTCCGGGGATGCACCTGGAGCACGATCATGTCACCCAGCGTTCTGCGCGGAAGAACGGAAAGCTCTCCCTTGGGCAGCCGCTGCGGATGCACCTGCGTGTCCTCATACTCGCTGGCTTTGAACGATAAGCCGTCCTGCGGGTCCTGATACGAATAAGAATACGTGCGCGTGGCCTTCAGGTAGTCGCCCGGCTTGAGTCCCTTGTCCGCGCCTATGTTGAGATATACCTTGTGCTTGGTGCCGACAATGTAATCAAACTCCTTGGCCATAATGATGCGGCCCTGTGGCTTGCCGGAAGGAGGCGCATAGCGGTCCAGCGTGATTTTGCGGAATGGTGGAGCTTCACGCTCTACCAATGGAATGGCCAGGTCGCCGGGCATAACGTCCGCGCAGCTCAATTCAAAAGACGCGGCTCCAACTTCTCTCTGCACACGGGTTACGCGCACAATCGCCATCTCAAAGTAAGCATCCCCGGCAGCGCGAATGGCCGCCTTTTGTCCCCGGAACAACTCGTAATGATTGCGGTCCTGGACATGCCGGATGATCTGGTAGCGTTCACCTTCCTTAATGCCCTGGCCGTGAATAAAGATCGTGTCAGCAGCTCCGGCATAGCGGGTCTGATCAGGGCTGTTGTGTCCCCCGGTGACGTAAAGCTTATCCGACACTTTTTCTGTGGTCAGGTAGCCCGAGCAATATATGTCATTCGGGGTGGGTGTATTTCCCACGCTCCATGAAGAGGTACCTGCCTTGCCTGCTGGCTGCGGTTGCGATGACTGTTGTGAAAAGCCCGCACTCGCTAAAACAACTGTGGCCAGCAGTACCGATCCCAACTTCTTCATACTTCCTCCCCCATCCCAATGACAAAAAAGCACGACCCCGCCCAGGTGACGGCGAGTCGAGTCCCGGGTGGAACATATCACCGTCTCTCTCTTGACTTCAACTAAACTCTTATTTACTAAGGAGATACGCTTAATTACAGAAGTTCAATTCCCTGCTTGCATTCGGTGCTTGAATCTGTGATTTTCGCTCACGTATGATGACCAGCTTTACCTAAAATCAATGAATGGAACATCATCCAGTTACGCACCTCGGTTTCTACCGGCCCGGTTGCCGCGGGTTTGCGTGGCCATTGCCGCCGCCAATCCTGCTGAAATGGTGCAAAAAGCTGATCTCATAGTCCGCGATAACTCTTTTATTGAGTTCAGGTTAGACTACCTTGCCAAACCCGCCCTGGCCTTGCCCAAGCTCAAGACCTTTGTAGAATTCCATCCTGAAGCGCTGATTGTGGCCACCTGCAGGCGCACCGCCGGTGGCGGCAAGTTCCGTGGGTCCATTGCGGCGCAGGTTGACATCCTGGCAAAAGCGGCCAATCTGGGCTGCCACCTGGTGGACCTGGAGCTGGAGACGGCAGAACAACTCAAGCAAACCGATTTCAATCGCTTGCGCCGCTCCGCCAACCTCATCCTCTCCTACCACGACTTCCGGGGAACAAAGAAGCTTGAAGAAGCCTTCGCCCGGATGAAGGAACATCCCGCCGACTTCTTCAAACTTGTTACCACGGCCAATTCCCTTTACGACAACGTTGTCATGATGAAGTTCCTGGAGAAATACAGCCACAATCATTTGCTCATTGGGTTATGCATGGGCGAACAAGGGGTCATCAGCCGGGTCCTTTGCGTACGCGCGGGCAGCCAGTTTACCTTTGCCGCCGCCAATCCCGGTGAAGAAACCGGTCCGGGGCAGCTCACCGCACGGGCGTTGCGCGAAACGTTCCGCATTGACCAGGTGGACGCCGCCACGCGCGTTTATGGCGTTGCCGGCGATCCTGTGGCCCACTCCCTCTCCCCCGCCATGCTGAATACGGCCTTCCGGCGGGAAAACGTCAACGCCGTCTATCTGGCGCTGCATGCCAAGTCCATGGAAGACCTGCTGGACTGTGTGCGCGATATTCCCATTGCCGGCCTCAGCATCACCATGCCCTATAAAGAGCAGATCCTCAAACAACTGGGCAAGAGCGATCCCTGGACGGCCAAGGTGGGGGCCTGCAACACCGTGGTCCGCGGCCAGGATGGCAATCTCTACGGCTTTAACACTGACGTGAATGGCGTGGTGCGTCCCCTGGAACTGCGCATGCGTCTGCAGGGAACAAAAATTCTGGTGTTGGGCGCTGGAGGCGCGGCCCGCGCAGCTGTGTTTGGAGTCAAGGAGCGCGGCGCTGATGTTTACATTCTCAATCGCACGCCTGCCGCCGCGCAGAAGCTGGCAAAACAGGCCAAGGCCAAAGTAATCAATCGCACCATGCTCAAGAAGCTGGAATTTGATGTGATCATTAACGCCACTCCGGCGGGCATGGAAGGCAATCGCGATCCGCTGC
>DAHUXF010000288.1 GCA_027307295.1 Acidobacteriaceae bacterium | reverse complement strand
TAACCTAACTTTGGCGCGGAGCGAGGAACATGGCAAAAACTTCATTTCAAAGAATCCTGGACAACGCGGACGAGCGCCTACGGACAATGCCCCAACAGCTAAGAAGATCAGAAAATCTTAAAAGATCCGATCAGCTGCACCAGCGTCGGAATGGCGAGACACAGCAGAGCAGTACAGCTCGTAAAGTGTCTCGGTAAAGGCGCGCATTCACTTGGTAGCCTGCTAGCCGGCAGGCTTTTGTTTTCTGCAACATCGCAACGATAGCTTGTTACTGAAGGTAAACATTTTTTCAATCTTGGCCACAAGAGGGAAGGGTGGCAGCTGTTTCCTCTTTGGAAAGTAAGCAGCTCCACCTAAGCCAGTCTTCTTGCATCGGATTCACCAAAGCAGGCGAGCCGCTGTTTTACCACCGAGGATATGACCATTTCACCCAGCCTTACCATCACCGCCGGATATTCCCGCAGCAAAAACCTGGACGATTCACACGTGCTCAAGCGGCTGGCCCCAAATCAGGTGTGAATAGATGTTTCTGAGCGGTAAAAGCGCTTTCTCGGCTCGGGCATGCAAGTCCTTTAGATGCACTAATAGATTCGCGTTATGGGCAAAGCCGCTGGTGCGCCTTTACCACTGATGTGCGGTGAAGGGTGTCTTTAAACGTGCCAACCCTGGATTCCAGAATTGGGCATGCCGGGCAGAGCAGCTCAATATTTTGCTTTCCTTCGGGCGAGTCAGTTAATCTTATAGGCCTCTCGCGGGACGCCTGAAGTTTAAGAAAACGACGAAAGGTGGAGAGATGAAAATTTACTCTGATATTACGAAGACCATCGGTCATACGCCGCTGGTTCGCCTGAACAAAGTAACAGCCGGGATCAACGCCACGGTGGTTGTGAAGCTGGAAGGCTTCAATCCATGTGCCAGCGTGAAAGACCGCATTGGCGTGAGCATGCTGGATGAGGCTGAGAAAGCAGGGCGAATTGAGCCGGGCAAGAGCGTGCTGATTGAGCCCACCAGCGGCAACACCGGCATTGGGCTGGCCTTCGCAGCGGCGGCGCGCGGCTACCGGCTGATTCTGATCATGCCGGACACCATGAGCATGGAGCGGCGACTGGTCCTGCTGGCGTTTGGCGCGGAAATCATTCTTACCCCTGGCCCCAAGGGCATGAAAGGCGCGATCGCCAAGGCCAATGAGCTGTTGAAGTCGACTCCGAACGGGGTCATTCTGCAACAGTTTGCCAATCCGGCCAATCCAAAGATCCATCGTGAGACGACCGGCCCGGAAATCTGGGAGGATACGGATGGAAAAGTGGACATCTTGATCTCCGGCGTGGGGACGGGCGGAACGCTGACCGGCGTAGGCGAATTCATCAAGCCGAAAAAACCAAGCTTTAAGATTGTGGCGGTTGAGCCGGTGGAGTCCGCGATCCTCTCCGGCGGCAAACCGGGACCACATAAGATTCAGGGAATCGGCGCGGGCTTTGTTCCGGACATTCTGCGCAAAGACCTGAGTGATGAAGTGGTCACGGTAACGCTGGATGAGTCACTGGACTTTGCGCGCCGTTTGGCCAAAGAAGAAGGCTTGCTGGTGGGAATTTCTTCCGGTTCGGCAGTTTCAGCGGCGTTGAGAGTGGCCAGCCGTCCAGAGAATGAAGGTAAACTGATTGTGGCGATCATTCCCAGCTTTGGTGAGCGCTATCTGAGCACCATTTTGTTTGAGCACCTGCGGACCCAGGCCTCAAGCCTGCCCACGGTGGATGCCGACGTGGAAACATTCTTTATGATGAAGACTGCCTAGAGCCAAAAATAGGGCAGGCGAAACAATTTCCGCGCACAAGCGAGGGGGCTAAGGTCCTCTCGCTTTTGTTTGTTGACTGGATGGTAACCGCTGATGCAACTTCGCATGTACATAACCACGACGCTCGGCTTCGTGGCGGGAGCATTAACCACGATTTCCTTCATACCGCAGGTGCTGCACGCGTGGCGCAGCAAACGGTGCGACGATCTTTCCTGGGGCATGCTGCTCACCTTTAGTATTGGAGTAGTGCTGTGGCTGCTCTACGGCGTGATGCTCTGGGCGGCCCCTGTGATTGTGGCCAACGCCGTGACGCTGGCCCTGCTTATAACAATCATGGTGTTAAAAGTCCGCTACACCGTGCGCTGACCCTCCAGCCAGAGCCTTCAAATCCGCGCACAGGGATTCAAGAAATCCGAGAAGAAATCCGATAAGATGTAAGGTGAACTCGCACCACTACGTCCTGCTTTTTTTTGCCGCAGCTGCAGGCGGCACGGTGAACTCCGTAGCCGGCGGCGGAGGATTCATTGCTTTCCCCTCCCTGCTTTTTGCCGGCGTGCCTTCCATCAATGCCAATGCCACCAGCACAGTTGCTCTGTGGCCGGGAACGCTGGCGTCCACGGGAGCTTACCGCAGGGCGCTCAGTGTGGAACTGCTCCGGCGCATTCTTCCGCTGATCATCATTACGTTCCTGGGCAGCATGGTGGGTTCAATGCTTCTGCTTAAGACGCGCCAATCCACCTTCGATAAGCTGATTCCCTGGCTGTTGCTGGGCGCGACGCTGCTCTTCAGCTTTAGCGGTAAAGTGAACTCATGGGTCAAACGCCATCATTCAGAGAGCGGCCCTTCAGCCATGCGAACGGCTGGCATTACAGTGCTGCAGGCGTGTGCGGCGGTCTATATCGGATACTTTGGCGCCGGCGTGGGCATTGTGATGCTGGCCCTGCTGGCGATGATGGGCATTGAAAATATTCATAGCCTGAACGGACTTAAGACATTATTGGCCACCTGCGGAAACGCCGTTGCCGTGGTGGTGTTCATCATTGCGCGGGCTGTTTTCTGGCCGCAGGCTTTGGTCATGATCTTTGGCGGAGCGCTGGGTGGATATGTGGGAGCGTGGTACGCACAAAAGATGGACCCCAGGAGTGTACGCTACATTGTGATCGCGATCGGTTGCAGCATGACGGCGTACTTCTTCTGGAAGACGTATATTCGCGGCTAGAGAACAACCCGTTCTTTGTCCTAAGATCTGGGTTATTAGGACAGTACCAAAAACCAGGTCAATTTGACCAGAACCCGCCTATCACGTTAAAATTGCAAGGTTTGCCACTGGTGGAAATTCCTGCCTGTTGAGCATGGCTGCGAAGCACTCTTCCAAGTTAATTTAAGTCTTTTCCGGCTAATGGCCTTGAAAGGGCGATGGAGAAAGTTTATGTACGCGGTAATTCGCGCCGGGGGAAAGCAGTACCGCGTCGCACCCGGCGACGTTGTAAAAATTGAAAAGCTGCCCGCCGGTGACGGCGATACCGTGGAGTTTAATGACGTATTGGCCGTCTCCGCCCAGGAAGGCACGATTGGTCCAGGGGCCGGCGCGGTGGTAAGCGGCCAGATCATGGATGCCGGACGCGCCAACAAGATCCTGGTCTTCCATTTCAAGCGTAAAAAGCAATACAAGAAGATTTACGGTCATCGCCAGCCGTTTACCGCCGTAAGGATCACCGAAATTGCCTTTGATGGCGAGCGCTTTACCGCACCTGAACTTCCTGCACGCAAGCCGAAGAAGGTAAAAGCGGTTGACCACGCTGCGCCGGCCAAGGCGGCCAGCGGCAAGTCAAAGAGCAAGCCAAAGGCAGCCAAAAAGAGCAGCGCAATGAAATCTGGCGCAGCCAAAGGGAAGAAGAAGTAAGAAAGCGCTGTTCCGCTGGTTCTTCGCGCAGCACAGGCAAGCTTTTACCCGGGCACTATGACTTAAGAGGGTGTAAGCCCGTACAACAAAGATAAGGTACAAGAGATAAGGATTTGTTATGGCACACAAAAAAGGGTTAGGCAGTTCCAGAAACGGGCGCGATTCCAACGCGCAACGGCTCGGCGTAAAGGCATTTGGCGGTCAGCTTGTTCCGGGGGGAACCATCATTGTCCGTCAGCGCGGCACCCGCATTAAACCGGGTGCAAATGTTGGCCGGGGCAAAGACGATACGCTTTTCGCCAAGGTCACCGGCACTATCAAGTTCGTTGACAAAGGCGGGGCCGGTCGTTTTGTGCTGGTGGAGCCCGCAGTGGCAAAAGCATAGCTTTCCGGCAGCGAATAAACATTTAAGCCCCGTCATGGCGGGGCTTCTGTTTTTTCATGGAACAGTCAAATATCTCATCGATCGGCGTACAACTCTGGTCAACTGGAGCCCTGACATTCTGAATTCACGTTGTGCCGCCACCTTAACGTCCGGCAGAATTGTTTCTGACGCGCACAGTATCGCCAAAACTGTGGAAGAATTGCACTAACGGCGACTCTTGATATCAACAGTGCGCAATTCCTAAAAGGAGAAAGGTCATGGCAAAACAGGTAAAACCGGTTCCAGACGGCTATCACAATGTTACGCCGTATCTGGTGGTGAAGGGCGCAGCCAAAGCGATTGATTTTTATAAGCAGGTCTTTGGCG
>DAHUXF010000287.1 GCA_027307295.1 Acidobacteriaceae bacterium | reverse complement strand
CTCCTGCAGTTATGGCGGGCCATCAAAGACAAAAACCTGGTCCGTCCAGAGACCTTCCGGCTCATGTCAACGGCTGAAGGCGCAGCAGCGCAGATGAGCGCACAGGACCCCAAGGCGCAATACGGCTTTGCCATGATTCTGAACCATGAAGAAGATCACCGGCGTATTGGCCAGCATGGATCACTGCTCGGCTATAGCGGCAGTCTGTACGATTTTCCAGAAGACCAGCTCACGATTGTTGTGCTCACCAATACTGAAGGCCAGAATGCTTACGCCATTACACGCGCGCTGTCTCGCGCTATCCTTGGCCTGCCGGAGCTTCCCTCTCCTGCGCCCGCAGCGGAGCCAAAACTTGCGGACAAGCCCGTCTCCGATATCGAACGTAAGCAGCTTGCAGGAACATTTGTGCTGAAGCTCGGCCGCATCGCTCCCAATCTGCATGATTCTTTCGCGCAATATAGAAGGACCTATCGCGTGTTCGATGAGAATGGCCGCCTGATGATCCAACCGCTGGGCGAAGGCCCAGAGCGCCTGCTCAAGCAGGAGGATGGAAGCTTTTCCCTGCGGTCATCCCCGCAATCTCATGTGTCGTTTACTTTGCTGAATGATCACGCGGCGGCGATGAAGTTGGATTCGCCCGGTTTTCCACTGGCTGGCGATCGTGTGGGGGACGGAGACCCGGCAACATTTCACATGCAGCTGCGCTAACCGAGTCGGAAGACCACATGTGTAGCCGGCTTTGCAGCTTAAAATACTCTAATGACCATTGAGACCTTCCTCTTGTGCTTCAGATTGTCTACGATTCGCATCGCTGTAGGCCCCATAGCTGGAACCTAAGCGCTAATCGCAATGCGAACTTGGCTCAAATTCGAAAAATAGCTTAAAAGAGCGTCGAATAGTTTCAGAAGAGCATGTACTGATTAGCAATCTATAACTCTCACTTAACCATTCTCGGGCGTGCGCGTCTCAATCCGGAAAATGTGTTTTTTGTCAGCTGAAAGACCGGCTGCTTTGGGGGACGCACGCAAGTGCAAAAAAGGAAAGACTTGGATGAAGACCCACAGTAAGATCTTTGCGGCACTGCTCTCGATACTAGCAGTAGCCGTCTGTCTCAACCTCAACCAGAACCGTGTGGAGGCTGCTACCGTGCCACAGGAATCCCGGAAAGTGGCCATCAAGGAAACGGCAGCCAGGCAATCGAAAGTAAAAATGAGCGCCAAACCAACATCAGGGGACGCCGTGGGCGAAGCCAGATTCGCTTGGTATCTTTTCCTCCAGGCCATGGCTCCGAGCAAAGGTCCCAACGGCCCCTTGGCTTTTGAGAACTGGACTGAGCAATGTCAACTGAATCCCAACATGATTGGCTGTCCCAGCCAGTCGAGTTTGGCAGCGTCTGGGAAAAAGGGAGCCAAGCGCAAAGCCCGCACCTTGCACGGCAGTGCTCTGGCTAGGAAGATGGTGGGAGCCAATCTGAAGCAGCCCGGTATTGAATGCAACTCGATGACTACTGGAAGTCTCGGAGGATATCCAGCGCCTTCCAACGTAACTCCAACCGCCACCTTCTGCGAGGAAGTTTTTGCGAACCCGGCGGAAGCGGTCTATGTAAATGCCAACAGCCTGACCACACTCACAGGTCAGCAAACCTACGGCAACGCTAACGGCGGGGCAATTACCTTCCCGTGGAGCGCTGTGGAAGTCAAGGCCGACTGGGTGCCTGTATCGTCTTTCAACAATCCGACCTTTAGCTGCCCGGACCCGACCAACAGCCTGTACACAGAGACCATCAACGGAATGTGTTACGCGCTGGTGGGTCTCCACATCAGTTCCAAGGTGCTGCCCAATTGGTTGTGGGCGACGTTCGAGCCCAACAGCAACATCACCAATCCCAACCGTTGCGACCCCACTCTCTATGACACATGCTTTGATCCCTGGGGCACTACATCCAGCCAGCCCTATGGAAAGGGCCAGCCGGTCCCGCAGAGCCAGCCGTTAAACCAGGCCATGAGCGCGGCGGGCCTGAATCAAGCGTTTAACAACTACTTCCTCACTGGAGTACAGACTCAATTCGTCAGCAATGGCAATGCTGTTCCGTTGGGCAGTTCCTTTGTGGAGTTCAATGCGGGAGTGTTGCCGGGCCAAGCGTCATGCATCACCTGCCACCGCTATGCGTATTTCGATGGCCAGCAGCCTCCACAGGGACAACCTGAAGATAATTTCGGAGGCCCACCTAACGGATGGCCCGCCGTTGGGTACGCATGTAACCAAAATCAGAACGGAAACTGCACTCCGGTGGTCCCCAATTCCACGTCGCAGGACTTTTCCTGGATGCTGGGCTTGATGCCTTATAACAACCCTGTCGGCAAATCGAGCTCGCCGGTGTATAAAAAGAAATCGAAGCCGCCGGCGAAGTCAACACCGGCAAATTGATTGTTGCCGGGAATGGTTCGCCGTTAATACGCTGATGAACTTAGTCACGCGTTATCGCAGGTAGACCACAAATTGTTTAGCCAGATCAAAAGGCCCAGTACGGTGCTGGGCCTTCTGATTAATGATTCATGCGCAGGCAGCATCTTCAGGCATCTCAAGCCGGAGACAGTGCGTTTGCACCTATAGCGATGTTCCACCAATAATAAAAAGGCGGCCGAAGCCGCCTTTGTGTAAGAAAACTATGCGCTTAGAGAGGGCGAACGTTCTCTGCCTGCCAGCCCTTCTTTCCTTTGGTCACAGTGAATTCAACCGCCTGGCCGTCTTGCAGGCTGCGGTATCCGTCAGACTGGATAGCCGAGAAGTGTACGAAGACATCTTCTCCGTTTTGGCGTGAGATAAAACCAAACCCCTTGGCGGCGTTGAACCACTTAACTGTTCCTTGTTCCATTGTGCTTTTTTCCTAATGTATTGATTTGACGCTGGAAAGATTTATCGAGTTTCGGCAGGTAGCAGAGCTCTTGCAGAAGATTCAACAATTCCTTTTCTAACGCATCTCTAAGGTAGCATACTGATAGCACAAATGCACTCAGAATCTGCAAGGGGTTATATAAGCTATTGTTTCTAAACAAGTTACACAAACTTATCACGTTGTTTCACGCTTGAAGATACCCACTAAACAAAAACCTTAATCTCGCGTTTTTAACCAAGAGTGGTTTGTGTTCAGGAGGTTTACCTGTAGTATCCCTGCCTGGCTTCCACCACTACATTTCCCAGGGATTGTTTGGCTCCTGCCGCCAGCTTCACCTTAATCACACAATACTTCCCTTTCGGCCTCTGCACTGACGGGTGATAGGTGAGGTTGTAGCGCATACGCAGATCGTCAATCAAGGCCGCCAGCTTATCTTTTAGGTCTTTCTTCTTAAACTCCACCACCTGTCCACCCGTAGCTGCGGCATATTTATATACTTCGCCCGGAGGATGGAGCATTCGCTCCGCAGGCTTTGATCGCAGCCGCGCCTCACCTTCTACGGAAAGGTCGCTTTGCTTCACCAGGGAGCACACAACCGTCCCGGTGCGCAGCAAATGCTCCAGGGCATCCTTTTGTGAATGCGGCATTGCGCCCTTCAGGCTGCGCCGGTAGCGCAACGGTACCTCTTCTTCAGAGGGCAGGTTAGGCACATTGTCCGTAAGCCAGATAATCACCCGGCGGCTGGAGGGTTTTGCAGACTTGTTCAAATGCTCCGCCGCCTGGAAGATGCCTTCATTGAAGAACGCTGCTTCTTCGCTCTCCATGCGGCTGGCCTTCTCAATGGCAGCCACCGCCAGCTTCCGGTCCGTGGTGGACTCCTGCAACACCTGCGTGGACGCGGCATAGACCATGACGGCCACCTCATCTTCAGGCTTCAAATGCTCTAATGCCTCCAGCGCGCCTTCTGCCAGAGGCTTCAGCACAGGACGCACACTGTCTGTCAGGTCAAACAGCAGCACCACGGAGAGCGGCAGCTTGTCCTGGCTGACCGAGCTGATCTGCTGCAACACGTTGTCCTCATAGACTTGAAAATCCTCTTTCCCCAGCGATGGAGTAACTCGTCTGGTCTTTTTGTTGAGCACCTGCGCGTCCACCTGGACCACGCGCACGTCCAGGCGGAAAACTGGCTCATTTTCAGCAGGGCTCTGCGCGCTTAGCCGAGGTGAAACTCCCAATCCCAGCAATAGCAGCGTGGCCCCAGTATTGCGAATGATGTGTCCCGTGATGTTTTCTAAAGATGGTTTCCGTGTGGCTTGGTCAGGCATTTTGCTCCTCTGGGGGCTTCACGTGCCGGAAGGCGCGCCATAGCAGCCCGTCATAGATGATCTTCAGCCCTCCGCCCAGCAGCAGTGGCGCAGCAAAAGCGACGTGCTGCATGAACACGCCTGCCATCGCTGAAGCAGCAGCCCATGCCGTGTTTCGAGTAAGGTTCGTGACTCCGGAGGCAAATGTGCGCTCATCAGGCCGCACCACGGCTGCAACATAGGATTGCCG